>NZ_JBEYVJ010000851.1:0-1467 GCF_040643935.1 Kitasatospora sp. NPDC047058
CTCGCCCCGGAGGACCCGCCGCTCGGACGGCGCCCGCTCGACCCGGCCGTCGACACCGCGGCCAACGCCGTCCGCCGGCACCTGGTCCTCGACCCCGGACGCAGCGCGCCGCTGCTCGACCGGGTGCCGGACGCCGCGCACGCCGCCGTCCCCGATGTCCTGCTGACCGCCCTCGCCGCGGCGGTGCGGCGGTGGCGCACCGAGTGCGGACTGCCGGCCGGCGACGACGTGCTGGTCGAGGTGGAGGGCCACGGCCGGGCCGACCTCGGGACGCACCGCGACCTGTCGCGGACCGTCGGGTGGTTCACCAGCATGCACCCCGTCCGGCTCGCCGCGGGCCCGGGCGACGGCCCCGTCGACGCCCTGCTGCGGGTCAAGGAGCAGCTGCGCGCCACCCCCGCCGACGGGATCGGTTTCGGCCTGCTGCGCCACCTGAACGACGGCACCCGGGCGGAACTGCGGGCCCTGCGCAGGCCCCAGATCCTCTTCAACTACCTGGGCCGGCTGCCCGGACGGGGGAGTGGCGACTGGAGCCCGGTGACCGCCGACGCGCTCCTGCACGACGGCCGCGACCCCCGGATGCCGGCCTCCCACGGCCTCACCGTGGACGTCCTGGTCCGGGAGGTCGGGCAGGGCCCCCGCGTCGAGGCGGCCTGGACGGCCCCCGAGGGGTGGCTGCCGCCGGCCGGCCTGGACCGCCTGTGCGCGCTGTGGACGCAGGAGCTGGACCGCCTCGCCGAGGCGGCCGCCCGCCAGGCGGTCAGCCGGCACAGCCCCTCTGACTTCCTGCTGGCGGGCCTGACCCAGGCGGAGGTCGACGAACTGGAAGCCGAACTGGAACGATGGGCCTAGAACGCATGCGCACCTCACGCCTGGAAGACGTCCACCCGCTCACAGCCCTGCAGTCGGGCCTGTACTTCCACGCCCGGCTCGCCGGCGACGACACCGACGTCTACACGGCCCAGCTCACCCTCGACCTGGCCGGACCGCTCGACCCGCAGGCGCTGCGGCGGGCGTGCTCGGCGACCGTCCGACGGCACTCCGCCCTGCGCACCGGGTTCCGGACCAGGCCCACCGGCGACCCGGCCCAGTTCGTGGTCCGCGGCCTCGACGCGCCCTGGGCCGAGTCCGACCTGCGGGCCGAGGAACCCGCGCTGCGGGCGCCGCTGCGGGCCGCCCTGCTCGACGGCGACCGGCGCGAGCCCTTCGACCTCGCCCGCCCGCCGCTGGTGCGCTTCCGGCTGATCCGCACCGGCGAGGAGCAGTGGACCCTCGCGCTCACCAACCACCACCTGATCCTCGACGGCTGGTCGTTCCCGCTGCTGGTGGAGGAGGTCTTCCGGGCCTACGCCGGCGCCGCCGACCCGGGCGAACCGCCCTCCTTCCGCTCCTACCTGGAGTGGATGGCGGGCCAGGACCGCGCCGCGGCCGGCGCCGCCTGGCGGCTGGCGCTGGACGGCCTGGACC
>NZ_JBEYVJ010000852.1:0-1466 GCF_040643935.1 Kitasatospora sp. NPDC047058
CGACGGGGACCGGGGCCGCCACGGGCGGCGCGATGACCTCGGCCGCGCCCGCCACACCGCAGATCGCGGCCGACTCCGCGCGGCACCCTTCCGGATCAGCGCCACGCCGGTACGATTTCTGGCAGGCGCATAGGCGCCCCGGGGGCTTCCGACCACCGGCCGGCTACTCCGCAGACCGATCCGCCGGCCGAGCCCCGTGGCACACCGCGGGGGGCGTGTAGTGACGACGGTGGACAGTTCCGACAGCAACAACGCGGGCGGACCGGCTCCCAACCGGCTCGCCGACCGTGCCTGGCTGCGCGCCATGGACGCCTACACGGCGGGGGCGTACGCCCGCGCGGAGGAGGAGTTCCGCGCGGCCGTCCGGCTGGACCCCGGAATGGCCGACGCCTGGCTCGGCCTGCACGCCCTGCGCAGCGACACCTCGGGCGCCCTGCTGGCGATGTACCGGCATCAGAAACGTTTCGGCGAACAGCGCAGACGCCACCGCCGGCCGCTCAGCTCCTGGTACTGGCTGGGCTGGTGGGTCCAGCCGGTGCTGGAGGACACCCGCGACCTCGCCCTGGCGCACGCCTCGCACTGGCTGGACGGCCGCCATCTCGCCGAGCTGGACCGGGCGTTGGAGCAGTGCCCGGACCCGGCCGACGACCCGTCGGCGCGCTTCCTGCACGCCTGCCGGTCCTACCTGCTGAAGGACTGGGAGCAGCTGATCCGGGACACCGACCGGCTGCTGGACGACCCGCTGCTCGGCATCGAGGCCGGGCTGTTCGCCGGCATGGCACGGGTGCGGCTGGACATGTGCGCGCAGGCCCAGGCTCCGCTGGCCGCCTCGCTGGCCCGCTGCCGCTCCGAGCAGCCGCAGCGCAAGGAGCTCCGGTACTGGCTGGCCCGGGCGTACGAGGGGGCCGGGCGCAGCGCCGCCGCGTTACCGCTCTACCGCGCGGTGCACCGGGCCGATCCGGCGTTCATGGACACCGCGGCGCGGCTGGCGGCGATCTCGGCCGAGGACGGCCTGGTGGACGGCCTGCTGGACACCCTCGCCGCCGACGGCCGCCCGGCGGGGGCCGGTGACTTCGGGGACGAGGCCTTCGGAGCCGAGGGGTTCGGTGCCGAGGGGTTCGACGCCGGGGAGCCGGACGTCGTGGGCGTGGAGGCGTCGGCCGCCGGGGCCACCGCCATCGGTGCGATCGAGGCCGAGGCGTTCGCGGACGACGCGTTCCTGGCCGAGGCCCTCCCCGCCGACGGCGCCGGTCCGTCCGGTCCCGCCGGTCCGTCCGGTCCGTCCGATCCCGCCGATTTCGCCGATCCCGCCGAGGACGATCCGGTGGAGGTCTTCCCCGGCCCGGTGCCGCGGACCGGCCTGCACGTGGTCACGCCGGCCACGGTGGCCGACGCGTACGGGCTGCTGCGGGCGTCGATCGCCTATGGGCGTGGCCGACCGCGCTGATCCGGTGCGCGGACGGTGC
>NZ_JBEYVJ010000853.1:0-1463 GCF_040643935.1 Kitasatospora sp. NPDC047058
GCCGTAGCAGGGCCAGCAGCCGCACGCCCTCGTCGTCGCCGGTGCCGCCGAGCGCGACGACGCCGTCCAGTTGCCGCAGCAACGCCTCGATGGCCCGGTGCTCGGCGAACAGCCGGCTCGGGAAGCCTTCGGCACCGTTCATCGTGGTCTCCGTCCCACTGGATGCGGGGAGGTGGTCGAACGCAGGCGTCTGCCCGGTCCTCGGCGTGTCAACCCTCCGACGGGGCAACCGTCCGCCCGCCAGACCGTCCGACGGCCGAACCTCCCGCGGCTCAGGCGGCCGTCACGCGCAGGGTCTCCAGCGAGCCGTCGGCGGCGTCCGGGACGACCATCCCGGCGGCGACGCCCGAGCGCAGGTACTCGACGACCGGGCGGTCGAGCCGCTCGCCGGGCAGCGCGACCGGAATGCCCGGCGGGTACGGGGTGAGGATCTCGGCGGCGATCCGCCCGGCCGCCCGCGCCACGGGCACCGGCTCGGTCGCGGCGAAGAAGGCCTCGCGCGGCGTCAGCACCTGTTCCAGCCGCAGCTCCGCAGGGTCGGGGACGTCGATCACGGCCGCGGGCCGGAGCTCACGGATGTGGTCGACGAGGTCCCGGAGCCCCGTGACGAGGGCGCCCAGCGTGGCGCGGTCGTCGGCATGGCTCAGCTGCGCGATGATCCGGCGGTGGTCGGCCAGGTGGAGGTCCATCCGGTGGTGGGCGAGGAGCCAGTCGGCCGCCTGGTAGCCGTCGGTGCCCAGCGCGGCGAGGTCGATCACCAGCTGGAGCGGGTCGAAGTCCGCCGCGCGGTGCAGCGTGCAGAACTCGGACCCGCCGTAGACCCGCAGCCCGGGGATCAGGTCGATCCGCTGCCGGGTGGTGGCGGCCATCCGCAGGGCGTGGTCGTACAGTTCGCGGCCGTGCTCGACCATCTGGCGCCGCCAGCCGTCCAGGGCGGCGTACACCAGCACCGACGGGCTGGTGGTGCCGAGCAGGTCGGCCCGCGCCTTCAGCTTCGCCGGATCGACGAGATCGCCCTGCAGGTGGTACACCGAGCTCTGCTCCAGCCCGGCGCCCATCTTGTGCACCGAGGTCACGCACAGGTCGGCGCCGACGTCCATCGCCCAGGCCGGCAGCCGCGGATGGAACGGCAGGTGGGCACCCCAGGCCTCGTCCACGATCAGCGGCAGCCCGCGCTCGTGGCAGGCCTGGACGGTCCCGGCGAGGTCCGCGCAGCCGCCGTACGGGGTCGGGCTGGTGATGAGGGCACCGGCCGCCTCCGGATGCCCGGCGAGGGCCTTGGCGAAGGCGTGCGCCGACGGCGGGTGGGCGAAGTGCAGGTGGGGGTCCCACTCCGGGTCGACCCAGACGGGGCGGACGCCGGAGAGGATGAGCCCCGAGGCGACCGACTTGTGCACGTCACGGCCGATCAGCAGGCTCTCCCCGGGCCCGGCCACGGCGAGCATGGCGGCCTTGACGGAGAG
>NZ_JBEYVJ010000854.1:0-1458 GCF_040643935.1 Kitasatospora sp. NPDC047058
TGGCCCGGGTGATCGCCCGCCGGCTCGGCATGACCGGCGCGCTCGGCACCGTCGCCGAGGCCCGGGACCGGCGAGCTGGTGCGCGCAGGTAGGGCGGCGACGAAGGAGTCCTGGGCGGCCTCGGGGGCGAGGTCCAGCGAGAGGTAGGGGTTGAGGTCCTCCAGCTCGACGAGGAGGAGCTCGCCCTCGGGGGTGCGGCAGGCGTCGACCCGCTGGATGCCGTGCTCGATGGCGTTCCACGCGATGAAGCGGCGGGCGAACTCCAGGTCGGCGGAGGTGGGCTCGTAGGGTTCGAGGCGCCAGCGCTGATCGGGGTCGGGGGCGTGGAGGGCGTACTGGAAGGCGTCGTCGACGAAGTAGAACGAGACCTCGTAGGCGAAGTGGATCAACGGCTGGACGAGGACGTCGTCGAAGGTGACGGCGGCGAGCTCCTCGCGGGGGATGATCCGCAGGCCTATCGAGTCGGCGCCCAGCTTCGGCTTGACGACGTACTCGGGGACGACCGGCAGGCGCGCGAGGTCCTCGGCCCGGTCGACGGTGGGGATGACCGGGTACCCGGCGGCCGTGAGGTCGGGCAGGTACTGCTTGCCGGCCATGTCGCCGCGCCCGGTCAGCTGGTTGTAGACCCGGGTGCCGCGTTCGAGCGCGCGGCGGCGGAAGGCCTCGTACTCGGCGGGGTAGTGCAGCACCGGGCCGCTGTTGCGGACGAGGACCACGTCGAAGGCGTCCATCAGCGCCGCGGCGTCGAGGGGGTGGCACAGGGCGACGTCGAACTCCTCGCGCAGGCGGGTGGAGAGCCGGATGTCCTCGTCGCAGTACCGGCGGCCCCGGGCCGGGTAGGCCAGGTCGGTGACGAGCAGGACGCGGGGCTTGGCGGTGGGCATGTCTCTCCAGAAGAGGTCCGGGGACGACGGGTGACGGCCTGCTCCGGCGGGGTCGGGCCGGGGGCTGCCCGGGGTCCCGGGCGCGGTTCGAGGAGTCGCGGCCACCCTAGCAAGTCGGCCGGGCCGGGTGTTCGGAGCCCGGAGGATTCCCGCCGCTGCCCGCGGGTGGCCGCGGGTGGCCGCCGCCCGGTCAGTCCAGCAGGACGCCCGGGTTGAGGATGCCGTGGGGGTCGAGGGCGTCCTTGGCGGCGCGCAGGGCCAGGGCGAAGGGCTCGGGGCGCTGCCGGTCGTAGCCGGGGCGGTGGTCGCGCCCGACGGCGTGGTGGTGGGTGATGGTGGCCCGGTGGCGGTGCAGGACGTCGGCCGCGACGGCCTTGATGTCGTCCCAGACCGCGAGCTCGTCGCCGGGGCGGCCGGCGGCGGTCACCGTGAAGTAGGGCGCGGCGCCGTCGGGGTAGACGTGGGTGAGGCGGCAGTTGACGGTGGCCGGGTGCCCGGTCGCCTTCAGCGCGGCCGCGCCGACCTCGGTGCGGACGGCGTCGATCAGGGCGGGGATCCGGTCCCAGGTGGCGGC
>NZ_JBEYVJ010000855.1:0-1456 GCF_040643935.1 Kitasatospora sp. NPDC047058
GTGCTCGAGGAACGGGATCATGGCGGTCGCGACCGACACCATCTGGCGCGGCGAGACGTCCATGTAGTCGACAGCGCGACGCCGAGCGCGTCGGCGGCCGGGTCGGCGTAGTCCAGCGGAACGCGCAGTTCGCCGCACTGCAGCCCGGTCAGGTCCACCGGTCGGCTCCCGGCGTCCGGCGGGCAGGTGTGCCAGTCGACGTGCTGGCCGTAGAAGGCGCCGAGCCGGGGGTCGTCGGCTCCGGCGGGCTTCGCGGCGGCGCCGGCCGGGCCGACGGTGGCGGCGTCGGCCGGTTGGTCGGTCGCCAGGTCGTTGCAGGCGGTGGTGAGCAGCAGGCTGCCGGCGGCGAGTGCCGCCAGCACGAGGCGGCGGCCGGTCCGGTGGGTGGTCATGGTGGTTCCTGTCGAGCGGGGTCGGGTGTGACGGTGGATGCGGTGCGGACGGCCCCGGCCGTCGACGGTCGGTGGTCCCGCGCGGTGGCGCGTTCCGTCCCGTCGTGCCCGGTCCCGTCGTGCCTGGTCCGCGGGGCGGCGTCCGGCCGGACGCTCAGCGCCGTGCGGTGGCCGTGGCCAGGTCGGTGGTGAACCGTGCGAACTCCCTCCGCCAGCCGCGGCGGACGTGCATCCGGATGGGCGCGTCGTGCCCGGGGAGGACGAACGGGAAGGAACTCCACAGCAGTTGGCGGCGGACTTCGCCGATCCGGCGCGCAGCGTCATCCCGGTCGAAGCTGTAGACGAGGTTGCCCGGCCGCTGCCCCAGCCCCCTGGGCCTGACCTGGTGGAAATGGACGGACCGCGCGGTCGTGGTGACGAAGTAGGTGTCGGCGTCGAGGCCGCCGCCGAGCAGGCAGGAGAGCCACGGGCTGTCGTCGAGGAACACGCCGAAGACGGTGAGCGGGGGATCGGTCGGATCCATCTCCCGCACCGTCTGCTCGACCTGCTTGATCGTGGCGGCCTTGCGTACTGCCATCCGTCCGTCCTCCCGCCCCGGCCGGCCCGGCGTCGGGGCCGGCCCTGTCCGTGACCGATCGGGCGTCGACTGCCGCCCGGGGTGGCCGGGGCGCATCCCGTGCCCCGGCCGTGGCCCAACGTAGGGGCTGCGCGGGTCGGAGAGGATGACGGTCGGTACCGAAAGACTTGGGAGGTCCGGGACCCTTCGGTCCGCAAGGGCCGGGCCGGCGACCCGGTGGTGGAAGGCGCCGGGGAAAGTCTGCGGGCCGTCCGGTACCGCTTCGGGTCCGTCGGCCCCGTCGGATCGCCTAGTCTCGTCGAATCCCGCGCTCTTCCACCGGGATTCCCCGTGCCGCCGTCCGTAAGCCGCGGAGCGCGGTCGTTCTCGTCCGTCGGCGTTCACCGCCGGCGTTCACCATCGGCGTCCGCGTGGCCGGGTGGTGCCGTCGTCCGGATCGGCCCTCGTCCGCGGGGCCGGGAATCCTCCTCCGAAGTCCTGACACCTG
>NZ_JBEYVJ010000856.1:0-1451 GCF_040643935.1 Kitasatospora sp. NPDC047058
AGAACGGGCCGACCCGGTGCTCGGTGCGCCGCCACCCCTCGGCCAGGAACTCCTCCTCCCCCGCGCGGCCGCGGCCGCCCCGGCGGGCTGTGGTGTCCGTCACCCTTTCGGCTCCCCGGCGGTTCGGCCCCCTACGATCCTCAACGCGGGCACCCGCACGATCAAGCGCCCCGTCGTGTCCCGCGCCCTGCGAACCGCCCGAGGAGAACCACCCCGTGACCAGCACCGTCGCGCCCGACAGCTACTACGAGCGGACGGACGAACACCGCTACAAGCCCACGGCCCACGCGGGGGGCGCCTGGCACAGCGACGAACAGCACTTCAGCCCGCTGGCGGGCCTGATCGTCCACGCGATCGACCGCTTCCGCGCCGCGCGGGCGGACGACGGGCTGGCCCTGGCGCGGATCAGCTACGACATCCTCGGTCGGATCCCCCTCGACGAGTGCGAGATCAGGGTGGAGAGCGTGCGGCCGGGCCGCACCATCGAACTGCTGGAGGCCGTCGCCCTCGTCGCCGGCCGGCCGGTGGTGCGGGCCCGCGCCTGGCTGCTCGCCGTGGGCGACACCGGCGCCGTCGCCGACAGCCCCGACGAACGGATCGCCCCTCCGGAGGCCCTCGCCCCGTGGGACATGGGCGAACAGTGGGACGGCGGCTACATCTCGTCCATCGAGGTCCGCCACGCTTCGGCCGGGCCGGGGCGCGCCGTCGCCTGGATCTCCAGCCGGGTGGCCCTGGTCGCCGGCGAGCCGGTCAGCCCGCTCGCGTCCTACCTCGCCCTGGTGGACACGGCCAACGGCATCGCCGTGCAGCAGCCGCCCACCGCGTGGATCTTCCCCAACGTCGACCTGACGATCCACCTCCACCGGCAGCCCCGGGGGCCGTGGACCGGCCTGGACACCACCGTCAGCTTCGGCCCGGCCGGCCACGGCCGCACCGGCTCCGTGCTGCACGACCTGGACGGCCCGGTGGGCCACGCCGAGCAGATCCTCACCGTCCGGCCGCTGCCCGGCACCTGAGCCCGGCTTCCCGTCCGACGCGACGCGCCCTCAGGCCCGCTCGCGCGGGCCCGAGGGCGCTGCCGGTGTTCCGGCGGGCCGGGGCGCGCAGCCGGCGCCCCGTGAGCCTTTAGTTCTCCGGCTCCCAGTCGCGGAGCAGGTCGAACAGCCCGGCGTCGCCGTCGATCCGCACGTCGGCCGCCTGGATGCGGTCGTAGAGGAAGAGGATCAGCTCACCGGCCGTGGCGTGGGCGGAGACGTCGGCGGCGTCCGGGCCCTCGCCGCCGGTGGCGGCAAGCAGAGGGGCGGTCCGGGCGCCGTCGCCGTCGAGCGTGAGGCGCCAGGAGCGGCCCTCGGCGGCGTGGAAGTCGAAGGCCGCGGGTGTCCACCGGCTCCCTCGCCGGGGGTCCTGCCCTGCTTTCCAGAGTGACCTATCCCACACGGTACGGATGCCTG
>NZ_JBEYVJ010000857.1:0-1448 GCF_040643935.1 Kitasatospora sp. NPDC047058
GGAGGCGGCCGGCACCCGCGGCCGCGGTGGAGGGGCGGCGGGTGCGGGACGGGGTGCTGCTCGGCCCACCTGCGGGGCCGGTGGCGTGGGGCGCGCGGGGGTCGGTACGCGATGGGCCGGGGGTGCCGGCGGGCGGTCAGGGGCGGCCGGGCGGGCGGGTGAAACAGCAGTCGCCGCAGACGCCGGCGCCCGGTCCCACCCGGTAGTACAGGCAGCAGCTGGTGCGCCGGAAGCCCGCGCCCCGCAGCGTTCCCGTGCCGGCCAGCGGCGGCCGTTCGAGCAGCTCCGCCACGAGGGCGCGGGCCCGGCCGGGGGCCGCGCGGGGGCCGAGCATCCGCAGGGCGCCCGCCAGCGCGGAGGCGGCGTTGCCGTCGAGCAGCCGTTCCGAGAGCGGCACCGCGGCCCGGACGGCGGCGGCGAGCGGTGCCAACTGGCCCTCGACCAGGGCGTGGTGGAGGTGGTCGGCCTGCGTTGTCCCGGGCGTCCACGGCTCGGGTGTCCACGGCTCGGGTGTCCATGGCTCGGGCGTGCTCCGGTACGGCGTCCACAGGTCGATCGGGCCCTGGTCCGGTACCCGGACGTGCGCCCGGTCCGGGTCGAGGTCGGGGACGACGTCCAGCAGGACGGCCGCACCCAGGCTCACCGAACAGAACCGGGCGGCCAGTCCGAGGTGCAGGATCGAGGCCGCGACCCGCGGTTCGGCGGTGCCGAGCCGCCGTGCCACCTCGCGCACCCGCACGGCGAGCGGCGCGTCCGGCCCGGCCGCGTACAGCTCGCGCAACGGCCGGAAGCCGGGCGGCGGACCGTCCGTGGGCGCGGTGGCGGCGTCCAGCGCGAAGTACGGGCCGACGGCGGCGAGCCGGCGGTAGTCGGGCGCGGCGGCGGTCACCGGGGGACCGCCGTCCGCGGCCGGTGGTGGTGGGCGGCGGCCGGGCGGCGGTCGGGCATCGGGTGGTTCCTCCGGGCGAGGCGGGTCGGGCGGTCAGCCCCGTACGGTGAGGTTGCCGTGGTCGGTCCCGATGAACGGTACCGTGCCCTGGCAGTCCGCCACCGGGACGCCGAACGCGCCCAGGAGCCAGCCCAGACGGTCGGCGCGGCCGTCGTCCTGCACCGTGAGCGACACCTTGGTGCCCACGAACCCGGTCCCGGGGAACCAGGGCGTCTCGGCCTTGGTCACCACGCCGGTGGTGATCGCGTCCCGGCCGCCGACGGCCAGGCAGGTGAGGTCGCCCTCGAGGTCGGCCACCAGCTGCCCGTCCGGGCGGTGGTGGGTCACGTGGAAGTGGCCCCGGGCGTGCGAGGGGGAGTTGTTGACCTTGGTGTGCACGTCGACGTCGAGGTGGACCTTGTCGCCCTCCATCCCGGGGAAGAACCGGGTGAGGGTGGCGTCGCCGCTGCCCCGCAGCCGGGCGGCCGAGGCACCGGCGGGCGCGGAGTCGGCATGGCCG
>NZ_JBEYVJ010000858.1:0-1446 GCF_040643935.1 Kitasatospora sp. NPDC047058
GACGCGCTGCAGGCCGCGCACCAGCGAGATCGCGCTGCGCACCGGCGCCCTGGCCGTGCTCGCCCTGGGCGGCGCCTACATGCTCAACCAGGACCGCGGCCTGCCGCTGCCCCTGGTGATCCTGCTCGGCGTGGTCGTGCTGACCGACTTCGTGCTGCGCCGCACCTCCTACGGCCGGAAGATCTTCGCCGTCGGCGGTGGCATCGAGGCGGCCCGCCGGGCCGGCATCAACGTCGCCCGGGTCCGCATCTCGGTCTTCATGATCTCGGCCGGCCTGGCCGGTCTCGGCGGCCTCTTCATCGCGTCCCAGCAGGGCTCCGCCGACAAGACCCTCGGTGGCGGCAACGTCCTGATGAGCGCCATCGCGGCGGCCGTCATCGGCGGCACCAGCCTCTTCGGCGGCCGCGGCAAGACCTGGTCCGCGCTGCTCGGCATCCTGGTCATCCAGTCGATCACCACCGGTCTGGACATGGTCCACGCCGCGCAGGCCATCCAGTACATGATCACCGGCGCGGTGCTGCTCGCCGCCGTCGTGCTCGACTCGGTCTCGCGCCGCACCCAGAAGTCCTCCGGACGCGGCTGACGCCACCCCCCCTCGAACGGCCCGGTACCCACCCCCACGGGTACCGGGCCCGCCGTGTTCCGGTGTTCCGGTGTTCCGGTGACGTTGGTCCCTGCCGGGCGGGCCGCCGGTTGCGCACCCTGGAGACCGGGCCCGCCGGTCCGTGGAGGCCGGCGGTGCGAACCCAGTGCGTGGAGGAGCGCCGTCCATGTCCGCCGAGACGATCGTGCACCGATTGGTCGATGCCTTCTTCACCCACTGCCACGAGTGCGGGTTACCGCGCGACCCGGACTGTCACCCCCGGGCCCACTGGCGGCTCTACCTCGACCTCGACCCGGAGACGCTCGGGCGGATCCGGCAGTGGGCGCTCGACCCCGCCGCCCGCGTCGGCACCGAGGCCGAACGCGCCGTCCTGCTGCACTGGCTCGACGCCCAGGAGGCCTGAGGCGGGGCGGTGGGGCGTCGGGAGGGCGGCGCGTCCCCGAGGGTCAGCCTTGAGGGCCAGCCGCGAGGGTCAGCCCGCGCCGGGGAGCCGGACCTCCAGGCGGCCGGCCAGCACCCGGGTCTCGAAGACCGGCTGCGGGGCGGTGGCCGGCCCCTGCACGACCTCGCCGTCCTGCAGCCGGAACTCACTGCCGTGCCACGGACAGCGCAGGCAGCCGTCCACCACGGTGCCCTCGGCGAGCGGCCCGGAGAGGTGGGCACAGCGCTCGGCGAGCACCGCGAAGCCCTCGGTGCTCCGGACCACCACCACGCCGATGACGCCCGCCGTCCGGCGGGTCGGGGTGCCGTCCGGGAAACCTCATCTGGTCGATCAGCGCGGACACGTGATGCACGCTGACGTTCGTGCCGCCCCAGGAAAGCCACAGCTCGCGGGGGATCTC
>NZ_JBEYVJ010000859.1:0-1436 GCF_040643935.1 Kitasatospora sp. NPDC047058
CAATGCCGGTGACTTAGGTCGTGTTCGTTCTGGTGATCGCGATGACTGTGGGGGCTGGTGGTGGCCAGTCGCGGTGTTGGGCG
This sequence comes from Kitasatospora sp. NPDC047058, assembly GCF_040643935.1. Lineage (NCBI taxonomy): Bacteria > Bacillati > Actinomycetota > Actinomycetes > Kitasatosporales > Streptomycetaceae > Kitasatospora > Kitasatospora sp. NPDC047058. Next base: position 84 of record NZ_JBEYVJ010000859.1, read on the forward strand.
CGTTTGAGGGGCCAGTTGGACATCTTGCGTTTGATGACGCGGGGACAGGTCCGTTGACGGCGCGGAGGCAGCAGGCGTTCGGTGATCTCAGCGAGGGTGCGGGTCAGCGCTCTGCTGAGTGTGCCGGGGGGAAAGCGCCGCCTGGGCGGGGACCTGGCGGCGCACGACCCGCAGGCTGCGGGTGAACGAGAGCCGGTCGACGTCCACGTCGTCGTGGAGGGCGGCCTGGTGCATCAGGTGCCGGATGGCGTGGTGGACGAGCAGGAGGCCGTAGACCTCCTGCTCGACGCCCCACGGGTATTTCGAGCGCAGGACGAGCCTGGGACCGCGCTGGTGGGTCTTGATCTCGTCCAGCGTGCTCTCGATCTCCCAGCGCTGGGCGTAGAGCGCGGCCAGCTCGGCGGCGGGTGCCTCCTGCGGGTCGAGAATCGTGGTGATCAGCCGGTAGACGGTCGCGTCGCCGGTGCGGGCCAGGGTGTACTCGACGACACGTACCGTCACCGGGTTGCGGCGGCTCCTGCGGTCCGGCTCCGCATGGACCGTGCTGAGATACGAGCCGTCCGGTAGCACCCGTACGACGGGCAGGTTCGCGCTCTTGCGTACCCGCCACAGCAGGTCCGCGCCGGTGGCCCGCGCGTGCTGCCACAGCTCGAAGCCGTAGAAGCCCCGGTCCGCCAGCAGCAGCATCCCCGCTCCCAGGTGGGCGAACAGCCGCCGGGAGAGCGTCTGCTCGCTGACCGACAGCGGGCCCATCTCGGCACCGAACACCGCGTGAGTGCCGCACTCGGCCAGCCCCACCACCCTGACCTGCGGGAACGCGCCCCTCCCGCGACCTGTGCCCGGGCGGCCGAAGAAGGCGTCGTTGGCCTCGGTGTCCGCCAGGTCCAGCGTGGTGCCGTCCACCGCCACCACTCGTCGGCTCCGGTACCAGGCGCCCGCCGTTTCGGGCACAGCCAGCGGGTGGCACACCCGCGCGAACAGCACCTTCAGCGGCTCGACTCCCAGCCGTCGGCGGGCCCGGCCGATCGCGGCGGTCGTGGGCACCCGCCACGACCGCCGCCCGTCCCCGAGCCCCTCGCCCAGCAGCCGGGCGACCTCCTCGTAGCCCTGCCCGAAGAACAGGCACATTGCCAGGACGAAGTACACGACCACCCGTGCCGGCAGCAGCCGGCTGCGTTTCTCACCCCGCCCGGTCTCGGCAATCACCTCATCAACCAGACCCGGCGGAAACGCCCGGGTCAGAACCCCGATCGCGATCCGATCCGACAACCGCTCACCCGCAGGCGACTTGACCTGCCCCACCCTCGCCACACCACAACCAACGAGGCACGGACCCCAAAGTCACCGGCATTG
>NZ_JBEYVJ010000860.1:0-1435 GCF_040643935.1 Kitasatospora sp. NPDC047058
GGCTCACGCCTGGGGCCGGCACCCGGCGGGGGCGGGCAAGGTCGTGTGGTTCGAGTTCCTGGAATCCTGCGAGGCGCCGTGCCCCACGCACGGGTGGGGCACGGCGTACGACCTCCGCTCGCTGCGCGCGGTGGCGTGATGCCCCCACCGACAAGCCTGGCCGGGAACGACGGGAAGCAGCCGGTGAGGCTGGCACCAGTAGGCACGGACGGACGGCGGCAACGACCGGCCCGCCGAGCGATGCGCTCGGCGGGCCGGGATCGTGGTGGCCGACGGCTCGGATGAGGCTGCTACGGGCGGGGGCCGAGGGTGACCTGGAAGCCGAGGCTGCCCATCATCGTGTAGTCGCCGTAGAGGTCGCAGCGGCCGGCGACGAGGATGCCGTCCGGGCAGGCGAGGACCTGCGGCGGCTGGATGCCGTAGCCGCGGCGGCGGTCCGCCGACGGCGCGCCTGGGGAGAGGATGCCGGCGGCCCCCGGGAAGAGGATGGCGGTGCCGTCGGTCCGGTCGCCGTAGGGCGGCGGGAGGAGGGTTCCGGTGTCGTCCTCGGGGACGAAGAACAGGATCCGGAACGAGCCGCTGGTCTCGTTCCCGAGGCGGAGGTCGAAGGCGGCGTCCCCGGTGACGACGTCGCCGAGCACTTTCACGCCGGAGAAAGAGAGCGGCAGTGCCGTGGGGTGGCCGGATCCGTCGATCTCGGCCATCAGGCGGTGCAGGGCCGGGGCGTTGCCGGGCGTGGCGTACTCCCTCAGTGAGATGAGCGCGTCGTCCTGGGCCGGTACCAGCTGCTCGTCATCCATGGCGTCTCCTCGGAAGCGCCCTCCCGCTGTGCGGAGGGCCGACGAGGGTGACGGATGCCCGCGGCGGGCGCCCGTGGCACCGGGAGGGGACGGGTGTCCCCCGAACGGCTGCCGACGGGGACCGGGACGGGCCATCGGCGGCCGAACGCCTGGTGCGACGTCAAGACCCTGCTTTCGAATGGACATCCGAGCGATCGCGGGCGCTGACTCTTCCTTGTCCGGAGTGTGGTTGAAATGTGATCTATTTCTGTGCGGGCGATGAGCAGCCGGTGATCTGATGGGCCCCATGACCTACGCGTACCCGCCACCGGCTGCCGCTCCGACCCGCCCGTGGTGGCGTCGACCTGCGACGATCGTCCTCGCCCTGCTCTTCCTGCCGCCGCTCGGCCTGGTGCTGGTGTGGACCTCGCTCTGGCAGCGGCCGGTGAAGATCGCCGCCAGTGTGATCGGCGGGATCTACTGCCTGATCTGGTTCGGCGCGGTGCTCGCGGATCCGAAGCCCGCCCGCGCCGATCTCGTCCAGCCGGCTGCGGCCGCCTCCTCGTCCGCCGCCGCCTTCCTGGACGCCCCCGGCACCGTCCTGTTCGTCGACTCCTTCGAGCACTGCCAGTGGCTGGAGAGCTGGCTGTGGCAGC
>NZ_JBEYVJ010000861.1:0-1433 GCF_040643935.1 Kitasatospora sp. NPDC047058
CGCCGCCTGCGCCCGCCCGATCGCGCTGGACGAGGGCTCGGTGCGGCTGCTCGCGCCGGGCGGCTTCGCGGCGGGCGTGCTGTACGGCGCGGTGCGGTACTACCGGACCGAGATCAGCCCGAAGCGCCCGGCCTGCTGCCCGTACACGCCGACCTGTTCGACGTACGCCGTCCAGGCGCTGCACCGGGACGAGTGCGATCAGGCAGGGGTCGCCGAGCTCGCAGCAGTCGCAGGCGTCACACGCGTCCGACCAGTCCCGGTCCTTCTTCTTGCGGTTCCGCCGCTTGTGGGCCAGCCACTCCCGCCGCTGCAGCTTCCGCCGCCGGCGCTCCATCTCCGGCAGCCACCACCAGGCCCGCCCGGGCCGCGACGGGGGATGGGCGGCAGGTGGCTGGGGCGGTGGGAAGACCACGACTCACGGTCCCTTCGGTACGGCCGACGGGGCCGGCCCCCGACGGCTCGATCAGATTATCGAAGGTCACGGCCCCTGCGGACACGGCGGACGGACGGTCAGTCCCCGCCGCCGAGGGTGGGGAACAGGTCGGTGAACGGCTGGGTGGTGACCGAGACGCTCCGGCCGAACGGGTCGTCGAAGTCCCAGATCAGGAAGAGCAGGAAGGCGATCAGCGCGCTGAACGCCCCCGCGAGCAGCAACTCCCGGACCGAGCGCCGGATCTGGAGCGCGAACACCATCCCGACCGTCACCAGGGCCCCCACGATCAGGCCGAACCAGACCACGCCCGGCATGGTCGGCCCGGCGTTCTGGCCGCGGGCGTTGCGGGCCTCGTCGGTGGTGCTGATCCGGTCCATCATCGGCTGGTAGGCCTGGGCCTCCAGGTCGCTGGCCGGCGTGCGGTTCGCGACGTCCTGGCGCAGCTTCGCCAGCAGCTCGGTGCCCTTCTCGGAGATCTCGCCGTGCTCGCGCATGTACGCCCACTCGACGTCGACCACGTACGAAACGTAGGCGTCCACGTCGGCCCGGACCTGGTCGCGGAACTCGACCGGGTAGACCTGGGCGCGCTCGCTCACCTCGTGCAGCGCCTGTGCCTCGCGCAGCACGTCGTCCTGGGCTGCGCCGCGCGCCTCCCAGACGCCGGCGATGGCGAGGCCGAGCACGATCGCGTAGACCACGCCGATCATCATCGTCATGTACTCGATGACGTCGGGCGTCTCGTCGGTGTCCTCGTCCTCGCTGGCCCGGCGGTGCCTCAGCAGCACCACCGCCACCACGACGGCGCAGGCCGCCGACATGGCGATGGCCAGCGCCAACCATTCGGACATGGGAACTCCCTTCTTCAGCTTGGTTGTTCGGTGTCGGAAGCCACCCGGATCCGGGCACGCCGGGGCCCGGGCTGTCCGGGCCCCGGCGGTTCCGGGGAAGGGCGGCTTCCGAGTCGGGGGGCTGTTCCGGAACCGATCGGAACAGCGGCGTG
>NZ_JBEYVJ010000862.1:0-1426 GCF_040643935.1 Kitasatospora sp. NPDC047058
CCAGCTGATCAACGACATCCCCGACCTGTCCAAGGTCGAGGCCGGCAAGATGGACCTCACCGTCGAGTCCGTCCCGTTGCACACGCTCCTCGACTACGTCGAGGCCACCTTCCGGCCCATGACCACCCAGAAGAGCCTGGCCTTCGCCGTGCGGACGGGGGACGGCGTACCCGGTGAGCTGGTCACCGACGACTACCGGCTGCGCCAGGTGCTGCGCAACCTGCTCTCCAACGCGGTCAAGTTCACCGAGAGGGGCCGCGTCGAACTGCTCATCGAACGCGCCGAGCAGGAGGCGGTCCCGGCCGCGGTGCGGCGGAGCGTCCCGGTACTGGCCTTCCGGGTCGTCGACACCGGGATCGGGATCGTCCCCCAGCACCTGGAGACCGTCTTCGGCGCTTTCCAGCAGGCGGACGGAACCACCAGCCGCAGGTACGGCGGCACCGGCCTGGGACTGTCCATCAGCCGGGAGATCGCCCACCTGCTGGGTGGAGCGATCACCGCGGAGAGTACCCCGGGCCAGGGCAGCACCTTCACCCTCTACCTTCCCGTCTCCGCCCTCGCCGCCCCCGACGTCGCCGGCGCCGCCCTCATGCGGCCCGCCACGGCGCTGGAACCCGCCGGCACCGGCGACCACCGGGAACAGTCCACCGGCCGGAGCGACGGCAACACCGAGAACCGGCCCCGAGCCCTGCCGCGGCGTCTGCTCGTGATCGAAGGACGACCGAACGGCCTGCTGTCCCTCGTCGCCGAGAGCGCCGTGGCCGACGTCGCCCGCTACGCCGAGGCCGAGGATCACCGGGACGTGGAAATCGTCACCGCCAGCGGTACCCAGGAGGCCGCCGCCACCCTCGCCGCAGGCCCCTCTCACTGCGTCGTCCTGGAACTCGACCTCCCCGACGACGCCGCCGCCGACCTCCTGGCGGACATGGACCGCGACCCCGCGCTGCTCGGCGTCCCGGTCCTCGCCCACACCAGCCGCAGCCTCGCCGCCGAGGACGACGGACGAACGCGCGGCAGCAGGGCAGGGAGGGTGGAGTTCATCTCCAGCCTCGACGAACTGCGCGAACGCATCGCGCTGCACATGAACGCCGACAGGCCCGGCGACGTCCTGCCGCTCCGCTCCACGGGCGCGACGGCCTGGCAGGCCCCCGACGCGGACGCGGCCCTGGCCGGACGCACCGCCCTCGTCGTGGACGACGACGACCGCAACCTTTACGCGATCACCGGCATCCTGGAACTGCACGGCATGCGCGTCCTGCAGGCCGAGAACGGGCGGGCCGCCCTCGACGTCCTGACCGCGAACCCGAACCTCGACGTCATCCTGATGGACGTGATGATGCCCGAGATGGACGGCTACGCCGCGACCGCCGCGATCCGGACCATGCCCGAGCACGCGCGGCTGCCGATCATCGCCGTGACCGCGAAG
>NZ_JBEYVJ010000863.1:0-1422 GCF_040643935.1 Kitasatospora sp. NPDC047058
CCTCGGGGGGCCGGGGAGTTTCGCGGTCCGGGGCGGCGTACGGGACGACTTGCCCGCACCCGGGGTGGTTTGCGGCCGCCCCGGGAACCGGCCGGGCGGGGTGGGCTAGCCGGCCGCCGACCCGCCCCGGCCGGCTCCTGCTCCGGTGGGAGCGGAGTCCCACGATGCCGGAACCGTCATGACCAAGAGGAGCCGCATGGTTGTCGCCGCACGAAGTGAGGACGACGTGTCGCTGCAGCGCCTGATCGAGCGCAGCGCCGAGCTGAAGGGCGAACTCGTCGCCTTCGGGGAGAGCGCGCGCTTCGACCGGTGGCTGACTCCGCTCCTCCTGGAAGCCGCAGGTCCCGAGCGGCAGTTGGAGGAGGCCGAGGCGATCCGGATCATCGACCACTTCATCCTGCGGTTCCGTCTGCCGGGCGGTTCGACCGTGGTGGACCGGTTCGTCGCCGGGCGGCGGGACCTGACCGAGGCCGACCGGGAGATGCTGCTCGGCTGGCGTGACCCGGTCGAGGGCGTCTTCGAGGTCCGGCGCAAGGACGGAGACGCCGTCGTCCTGCTGAACCTGGTCGACGACCTCGAGTACCGCACGTACTCGAACGTCGGGCGGGCGGCCTTCCGCGGTGTGTCCAAGGGTGGGTTCCTCCACACCTGCCTGGTGCCCGTGCACCCGGCCGGCGGGCCGTGGCTGGTCTCCGGAGCGATGTCGCACTACCCGAGGTCCAGTGCCGCGGACATCGCCCAGGCCGCACTCCAACTGGCCGTCCGCTACCCCGAACTGGTCTTCCGCAACCCCGAGAAGATCGAGCAGGGGTGGGAGTCGATGCGCGAGGACCGGGCCGCGTTCGTCGCGTTCTGCGGCAGCGACGAACTGGTCCTTCCCCCTGCCGAAGCCGAGGACCGGCTCAACGCCTACTACCGGCATCGGCGGGAGGCCGTCGTCGCCGGGCATCCCGACCGGGCCCGGGGCGGACGGCTCGCCGCCCCGGCCCTCCCGGCCTTCGAACTACCCGAAGGACTCGCGGAATCGGACACGGTCGGCGTCATCTACGACGAGGTCGACGGGCTCAACTTCTACCCGGACTACGGGATGCTGCGGGACCTCTTCGCCGACCCGGCCCTCGCCGGCCGCCGGCAGCACCAGGACCTGCTGCGCGTGTACCTGCGCGAGGAGTCGATCGCGCCGCTGCCGATCCGCCGGCTGGCAGCCGCCCACCCGGAGACGGTCGACACGGTCTTCCGGAAACTGCTGCGCAAACCCGGATTCAGCTGGGGCGAGCACGGCGAGGAGCTGCTGCGGCGGCGCAAGTCCTGGTACTTCGCGCAGGAGCCCCGCCCCGGCGTCTCCGTGATCGGCGAGCGCCTCGGCGAACTCGTCTCCGGTGGTGGGAAGCCGAAACTCACCCGAGCGCGGCGCCTGCCGCG
>NZ_JBEYVJ010000864.1:0-1417 GCF_040643935.1 Kitasatospora sp. NPDC047058
GGAGGCCTTCACCGCCTGGAAGCAGGTGTGCGAGGTCGGGTGGATGTTGGCGAAGGCGTAGGTGATGACGTCCAGCTTGCCGGCGGCGCCGCTGGAGCGGCGCTCACGGCTCTTCGTGGACGCCGCTCGAAGTGAGTTCGCACGACGTGAACTGGCGGGTGCGCTGCACTACATCAAGCGGGCATACGAGACGAGCCCCGAGGCTGTTCGCTATGTCCCGCCAGCTCGGGGGCTCGTCGTGGAGCTGACCCGTACTGCGACAGGGCCACTTCGGAACGATGCCGTTGAACTGGCGGAGGCCGTGGGCGTGGCTGCCTGAAGATCGCTAACAGCCTGCCCCAGATTGGGGCACTTCCTACAGTGACGAGCCCGTAACGTTCTGCGACGAGACGGGCTCGGACTGTATGGGAGCGAAGAATGGCCGCAAGAAGCACACCCGGGAACGACAACGTGTCATCTCCGGCCGTCCCGAAGGCGCCGAGCGTGTCTGCGTCGTCCCCGCCCCTGCCGGGGCCCAAGAGGCCCCGCAGCAGGCGCGCGAGCCGGGAGCTCATCGACGCCTGTCGTCAGGACTACCTGAAGGCCCGCGCCGAGGACGCCAAGCGGCGTGCGGACCCCTTCAAGTACGCGCCGCTGGCCGGCTGTGGGTGCCGCTCGCACCGTGCGACGGGGACGCCCTGTGACGCTGCCTGAGACCGCGTCACCGGCTCGGAAGTGCACCGTGTGCCGCTCGTTCGAGATGATCGCGGACGTCTCCACGAAGGACCCCGCGTCGGTACCTGTGGCGGCCCTGGCGGGTATTGAGGAGCTACGAAAGACGCACGAGATCAAGTGTCTGGCGGTGCGTCGTGTCGCTTCGTGATCTCGATCGCCGACCCCAGGACGTTACCGAGCCGGACGTCGGTGAATGTCCCGGTGTGCGTACCTCACTGGCGCTACGGAGCAGTACCCGCCGAGCAGGTTTCCGACGATCTCGCGGAACCTTGCCCGGTCCTTCGCACGGCACGTGGAAGACGGTGAGTGCAGGGGGCTGGGGGACGACGAGTGATCAACAACCCTAGCTGGACTCACTTCCCGGGCGGGCCCGCGCCGTATGCGTCGGACGATGAGGGCAGCGAACTGGCGTGTCCCGTCGACGCGTTCGCGTGGCTGAGGGAACACAGGTGGCCGCCGAAGCGCAGGGACGGTCCTCGCCCGATCCTCACGCCGGAGGAGCACGCCGAGGTTCCGCTCACGCCCGACCAGCGTGCGCGCCGGGCTGCGCTGCTGGCCCGGGTCCGCGACGCCAACCACCCGAAGCTCAGGTGACGGATCCGAACGCCCTTCCCGAAGCGCCAGCAGGTACCGAACTGGCCCTCTGGGCTACTCAGACTCCCGCTCCGGCCGTCATCCCTGGCAGGCGGCCGGCCGGAGCGGG
>NZ_JBEYVJ010000865.1:0-1412 GCF_040643935.1 Kitasatospora sp. NPDC047058
GTTACGGGGGAGGGCTGAGATGGCGGGGACGGGGTACGAGGTTGATCCGCAGGCGCTGAAGCTGGCGGAGGAGGGCATCAACGGCGCGATCGGGGAGCTGCAGAAGCTCGGGATCGCGGGTTTCGCGGAGTCGGGGCGGGGGTTCTCGGAGCTGGAGATGACCGGCATGGAGGCCGGTGACCCGGATCTGGGGAACGTGTTCAACGAGTTCTGCGAGCGCTGGTCGTGGGGTGTTCGGAAGCTGGTGCAGGAGGGCACGCAGATCGCCACCAGGCTCGGGCTGTCGGCGGGTTACTACTACGAGCAGGAGAAGTACGCGAACAACCTGCTGAAGGACGTCGTCGCGTCGGGGATGGGCAATCCGCACCAGACCGAGGAGCAGATCGAGGGCAAGTCCTGGGGCGAGGTGTGGGGTGACAACCCGTACACCCAGATCACCAACCCGGACTTCTCGGCGGAGTCCGCGGACAAGGCGTACGAGAACATGAAGAAGACCTGGTCGGACGTCGCGAAGGAGAAGGCCGAGGGCCCGTTCGGCATCAACAAGAAGCTCGCCGAGGCGGCCGGGGGTAACGGCTGATGGGCCTGTCGTTCAGCATCGGCGATGCGCTGGACGCCGCCGACAACTTCCTCGACGCGAACGTCAAGGCGGGTGCGAAGGTCCTGCAGGGGGGCGCGCACCTGACGGGTGACCTGCTGGACGAGGTCGGGCTGCACGGCGCGGCGCAGTCGGTCAACGGCTGGGGCGACGACGTCGCCGACGAGGCCGGGCTGAAGGTCGGCGAGCGCAGCCTGAAGCAGACCGACGACCCGAAGGAGTTGGTCCACGGGGATGCGAAGAAGCTCAACGAGGTCGCCGGGCACCTGAAGAAGTTCCACGACGCGTTCGACAAGACCGGCAGCGGCCTGGCGAAACTCGACCACGAGCACTGGACGGGCGAGGCGGCGGAGGCGTTCCAGAAGGCGTTCCAGCCGCAGCCCAAGCAGTGGCTGACCGCCGCGGACGCCTTCGGCAAGGCCGCCTCCGCGCTGGAGACCTTCGCACACACCGTCACCTGGGCACAGGGCGAGGCGGCCGAGGCCGCGCGGATGTGGAAGGCCGCGGAGAAGAAGACCGACGCGGCGGCCAAGGCGTGGACGCAGGACGCCATGACCTACAACCTTCGCGTCAAGGCCTACAACTCCACACCGGCCGACAAACGTCCGGCCACCCCGCCCGCCGACCCGGGCGACTTCAAGGACCCGGCCGAGGCCGAGTACAAGCAGGCCGAGGAGAAGCTCAACTCAGCCCGCAGCCAACGGGACTCCGCCGCGCGCACGGCCACCGCCGCGATCGCCGCCCTGGTGCAGACGGCGCCGAACATGCCGAGCAAGATGCAGATCCTCAAGGCGGAGGTGGCGGACGGCCTCGC
>NZ_JBEYVJ010000866.1:0-1406 GCF_040643935.1 Kitasatospora sp. NPDC047058
GCACGGCCGGGACGGGACGGTCCCGGTGCTCGCACCGGCGGGCTTCATGGAGCACGCGGTCAGCGAGAACGTCTACGCCGGCACCGCGATGACCCGCCGCGCCGTCTACATGTACGGCAGTGACCTGCCCAAGGGCCCGGCCGGCCAGATCGGCTGCGGTCTGGGGGCGACCACCTCCACCGGCACGATCAGCCTGGTCCCGCCCACGCTCGGCATCACCCGCACGGGTCAGCGGGAGACGGTCGACGGGGTGGAGATCGTCTTCCAGCTCACCCCCGGCACCGAGGCCCCCGCGGAGATGAACTTCCTCTTCCCCCGGCACCGGGCCCTGTGCATGGCCGAGAACGCCACCCACACCCTGCACAACATCCTGACCCTGCGCGGCGCCCTCGTCCGCGACCCGCGCATCTGGGCGCACTACCTCAGCGAGGCCGAGGACCTGTTCGCCGGCCGGGCGGACGTCGCGTTCGCCTCCCACCACTGGCCCACCTGGGGCCGCGAGGCCATCGTCGGCTTCCTCACCACCCAGCGCGACCTGTACACCTACCTGCACGACCAGACCCTGCGCCTGCTCAACCAGGGCCTGACCGGCCCGGAGATCGCCGAGGACATCCTCCTGCCCCCGGCCCTGGAGACCGCCTGGGCCGCGCGCGGCTACTACGGCTCGGTCAGCCACAACGTCAAGGCGGTCTACCAGCGCTACATGGGCTGGTTCGACGGCAACCCCGCCCACCTGTGGGAGCACCCGCCGGTCGAGCAGGCCCGCCGCTTCACCGCCGACTACGGCGGCATCGACGCCCTCACCGCCAAGGGGCAGCAGTACGCCGCCGACGGAGACCTGCGCTTCGCCGCGACCCTGCTGAACCACGCCGTCTTCGCCCACCCCGACCACCGGCCCGCCCGTGAAGCCCTGGCCCGGGTCTACGACCGCCTCGGCCACGGCGCCGAGAACGGCACCTGGCGCAACTTCTACCTCACCGCCGCGATGGAACTGCGCGGCACCCTCGCCAAGGTCGCGGTCGACATCGGCAACCCCGAGATGGCCATGGCCCTGACCGTCGACCAGCTCGTCGACTCCCTCGCCATCCGCGTCAACGGCCCGCGGGCCTGGGACCTCCGCCTCACCCTGGACTGGAGGCTCACCGACCAGGACAGGGCCTGGCGCCTCACCCTCTCCAACGGCGCGCTGACCTACCGCACCCGCGCCCTCGACGCCCAGCCCGGCGAACCCGCCGACCTGACCCTCACGCTGTCCAAACCCCAGCTGCTCGGCGTCCTGGCCGGCCACGGGCTGGACGGCGTCACCGTCGAGGGCGACCCAGCCGTCCTGGCCCGCCTCTTCGGGGTACTCGACGCACCGGACTCGCAGTTCGCCATCGTCACCCCCTGAGGCCGCCGGCTCCTGC
>NZ_JBEYVJ010000867.1:0-1397 GCF_040643935.1 Kitasatospora sp. NPDC047058
GTCGACGTCGCCGGCGGCTTCGACGGCGCGGCCGGAGAGGGCGACCACGTTGCGCTGGACGAGGCGGTCCATGCCGGCGATGCCGATCGCGGAAAGCAGCGCGCCGATGGTGGTCGGGATGAGGGCGACCATCAGCGCGACCAGCACGATGGTGGTCTGCGGGGAGTGGGCGTAGATCGCCATCGGCTGGAGCGAGACCACCGACAGAATGAACACGATGGTCAGCGAGGCGAGCAGGATGTTGAGGGCGATCTCGTTCGGCGTCTTCTGCCGGTCCGCCCCCTCGACCAGGGCGATCATCCGGTCGATGAAGCTCTGCCCGGGCCGGGAGGTGATGCGGACGACGAGGTGGTCGGAGAGCACCCGGGTGCCGCCGGTGACGCCGGTGCGGTCGCCGCCGGACACGCGGATCACCGGCGCGGACTCGCCGGTGATCGCCGACTCGTCGACGCTCGCCACCCCCTCGACGACCTCGCCGTCGCGCGGGATCACCTCACCGGCGGACACGAGCACGATGTCGTGCAGCAGCAACTGCTCGGCGGGGATGGTCTCGTGGCGGTGGTCGCGGGTGCCGACCCGCCAGTGCAGCAGGCGCCGGGCGGTGGTGCCGGCCCGGGTCTGGCGGAGCGAGTCGGCCTGCGCCTTGCCCCGGCTCTCCGCGACCGCCTCGGCGAGGTTGGCGAACAGCACGGTCAGCCAGAGCCAGAAGCTGATCACCCAGGCGAAGACGCCGGGGTGGAGGACCGCGCTCAGCGTGGTGGCCGCCGAGCCGGTCTCCACCACCAGCATGACCGGGTTCCTGGCCATGGTGCGCGGGTGGAGCTTGCGCAGCGCGGCCGGCAGTGCGTCGGTCAGCTGCTGAGCGTCGACCAGACGGCGGCCGCCCCTTACCGGGCCGGGCCGGTGCCTCGGATGCGGGGGCTGCCGACCGCTGGTTCGGTCGGAGCGCTGGAACCTGTCCTGGGTGTCGGTGGTGTCCGGTGGAGTGAGGGCCGAACGGCGCATCGGTTCTGAGACCTTCCGGGGCCGCTGTTGGTGAGTGGGCGGCGGGATCGGGTGAGAGCGGGACGCCGATCAGCGAAGCACCGGATCTCCGTACTTCCGCTGCATTTTGACGGGAGCTTGGCGTGACGCCGTCGATCCTTGACAGGTCTCTGACGCCCTGCAGCATCGGGCGGCGCGCCAGTTCCGCCCAAGGCTCCCGACACACCGTCGGAGTGCGTGGGCAAGTCCTTGTCGCGGCTGTTGGGGGAGCGACCGAAGGCCATTGACGAGTTGTTGACAATGCCTGGCGATAACTAATGCCGTATCAGGCAATGTTGGCCCTGGTGACGACTTCGCGTAGGCGCTGATCGGCGGCGTGCTTGTTCCGCCAGATGATGTAGCGGCGGATCATG
>NZ_JBEYVJ010000868.1:0-1394 GCF_040643935.1 Kitasatospora sp. NPDC047058
GCAAGGGCCGGCGCGGCGCAGTCGTGGGGGTGCCTGCGCCGCGCCGGGGTCGGCGGGGTGGGGGTGCGGACGCGACGGTGTCGGAAGGCGGGGCGTCGTCCGGCTCCACGGGGGAATTGCATCATCCGCCGGCGGGGTCCGCCTATCGCCGGAAGGGGTGGTTTGGCCATCCAGCAGTATGTTTTGACGATCAGTCAGTCGCCGTCAGGACCCCCGGCCCCGGCCTCCCGCCCCTTCCCGGGTGCGCCCGCGAAGACCTGGGCGATCGGCAGCCAGGCCGTCGCCGTCGGGCCGGCCGCCGTCAGGGCCAGGTCGTCGCGGTGCCGGCGCTGGGTCACCAGGAGGCAGAAGTCGAGGGCCGGGCCGGTCACCCGGTCCGCCGCGTCCGCCGGGCCCCAGGCCCACAACTCGCCGTCCGGCGACGTCAGTTCCACCCGGACCGGGGCCTCCGGGGCCGGCCGGCCGTGCAGCGAGAAGGCGAACCCCATGGTCCGCACCCCCAGGTGCGCGATGTGGCGCAGCCGTGCGGTCGGTTCGCGGACCACGCCGAGGGCGTCCGCGACGTCCTGCCCGTGCGCCCAGGTCTCCATCAGCCGCGCGGTGGCCATCGACGGGGCCTTCATCGGCGGCCCGAACCAGGGCAGTCTGAGGTCGCCGGGCACCGCGGCCAGTGCGGCGAGCAGCCGCTCCCGCCCCGCCCGCCAGCGGGCCAGCAGTGCCGCCGGGTCCTCCGCGGCGCCCCGCGCGGCGCCCTCGTCCACCGGGTCCAGGCCCGCCGAGAGCAGTTCGCCGAAGACCCGGCCGGTCTCCGCGACGAAGCCCTCCGGGTCGCGCGCGGAGCGCTCGGTCCAGTCGTCCGTCCAGGCCAGGTGGGCGATCTGGTGCGCGATCGTCCACCCCTGGGCCGGGGTGTCCGCCGACCAGCCGTCCGGCTCCAGACCGGCCACCAGCCCGTCCAGCACCGCACTCTCGGCCCGCAGGTCGTCCAGCAGGCCGGTGAGCACGTCCGTGGCTCCGCGGCCCTTCGGTTCCGTCGTCATGCGCGTCCCTCTCGCCTCTTCGGTGACTCGCCGGTAACCCCGGCCCGTACCCTACGCCGCACCCGCCGGCACCACCCGGGACTCCACCGAACGGGCACGTCGCAACCCTCGCCACCGGCCGCACCGCGTGTGAGAATCGCGCGGTGAAGACGGGCCCCAAGGCTGCGGACACCCCCGCCCCGGCGGCCGGCCTCCCGGGCGGGGCCGCCGACGACCTCGCCGTGCGTGCCGCCGCACTCGTCCGGGACGCCGTGCTGGGGGACCTCGCCCGCCGGGTGGTCGCCGACTGCGGAGCCGACGTCGGCCTGGTCGGCGTGCCCGAGCCGCCGCGCCCCGCCCGCGGCCGCACGGCCG
>NZ_JBEYVJ010000869.1:0-1390 GCF_040643935.1 Kitasatospora sp. NPDC047058
CGTGCTCCCGTGCCTGCCGCGGCTGCACGATCGATCGACGGGTTGCTGCCGGTTGACGCCGGGGAGGCGGGTTCCCACGGACGGACCCACGGGTCGGGCCACGCCTCGGCTGCGGCGAGAAGCGGGTCGAAGGTCGCGCCGTCGATGCTCTCGCGGATGACGTCGGCGTGCCCGCCGTGCCGTGCCGTCTCCTCGATCAGGTGCAGCAGGACCCAGCGGACCGACCATTCCCTGACCTCGGCGGGAATCCACGGCGCCCCCTGCGGCACCGGAACGGCCTGCCCGAGGTCCGTAATGCCGGCGATCACCGCGTCGGTCCGCTCGGACGCCACTGCATACGCGGCCAGGACCTCGTCCAGGGTCTCGTCCGCGGCGAGCCGGAACTCGTCCTCGCCCGACTCGTCCGCCGTCCGCTGTGTCCCGTGCTGCCGCCGGAGGACGAGGTCGGTCCAGAACTCCTCGCACCGCGCGGCGTGCTTGATGAGACCGCCGATGGTCAGCTCGCTGGCGGAGGCCGCCGTGCGGGCCTGCTCCTCGGTGAGGCCGTAGGCGGTGACCCGCAGTGCGCGCCGCTGGTGGGCGAGGTAGGCGGTCAGCGCGGTGCGCTCATCGGCGACGGGCGGGACGACTCTCGGCATGGCGGGAACCCTCTCCTCGATGCAAAAGCTTGCAGCAAGTTTCAGGCAGGACTCTACTGCTGCCCCTGGTCGGCGTATACCGCGCCGACCAATCCTGTCCATGTGTGCTGTTGGGAGTACACGCCGGCCTTGCGTAAGCAGATGAAATTCTTTGCACAAGAGGGTTGACCGGCCCTCTCCTCGGGAGAGAAGGTCTGCCCCATGCCCGCACACGTACCGCCGATCGCCGACGAGCGCGAAGGCCTGCTCGCCTACCTCACCCAGCAGCGCCAGGCGCTGCGCGCCACCGCCCATGGACTGACGGACGATCAGGCGAGGTCGACACCCACCGCCAGTGAACTGAGCATCGGCGGCCTCATCAAGCACGCCGCACGGTGCGAGGCCGGGTGGACCGACCTGATCCTCCAGCGGCAGCGCGGCCCACAGCGGACGGCGGACGAGAGCGACTCCGCCGAATTCGCGCTCACCGTGGAGGAGTCGCTCGCGGATGTACTGGACCAGTACGAGTCCGCGGCTCGGGAGACGGACGCCGTGATAGCCGGAATCGCCGACCTCGGCCAGGCCGTGCCCGTCCCCCAGGGGCTGCCGTGGTTCCCCGCCGACGTGAAGAACTGGTCCGTTCGCTGGGTGCTGCTGCACCTCATCGAGGAGACCTCCCGGCACGGCGGTCACGCCGACATCATCCGCGAAACCATCGACGGCGCCACCCTGTTCCCCCTGCTGGCCGCCGCCGAACAGTGGCCCGACCCGTG
>NZ_JBEYVJ010000870.1:0-1383 GCF_040643935.1 Kitasatospora sp. NPDC047058
CCGTCAGCCGTCCACCGCCGGCCGTGATTCCGGGGCCCGCTCCTGACGTCCTGGCTTGCGCCCAGACGGCCGGTGGGCGGCGGCGGAGTGCTGCGCTCCTCCGCGCTGATGGCCGCGGGGACGGTGGTCTCGCGCGCCACCGGGCTGATCCGGCAGGTGCTGCAGGGAGCGGCCCTGGGCACCAGCCTGCTGGCCACCACCTACAACCAGGCCAACACGGTGCCCACCAGCCTGTACTTCCTGTTGATCGGCGGCGCACTGAACTCCGTCCTGGTCCCGCAGCTGGTCCGGGCCCGCGCGCAGGACGCCGACGGCGGGACGGCATTTGAGCAATGTCTGGTGACCCTCGTGCTCTGCGTCCTCGGGGCCGGCGCCGCGCTGGCGACCTGGGCCGCTCCCGAGATCATCAGCGTCTACCAGCAGGACACGCCGACCACGCACGACGCGTTCGAGCTGACCGTGGTCTTCGCCCGCTTCCTGCTGCCCCAGATCTTCTTCTACGGCGTGTTCAGCATCTTCGGACAGGTCCTCAACGCCCGGAACCGGTTCGGGGCGATGATGTGGACGCCGGTCCTGAACAACGTGGTCCTGATCACCGTGTTCGGCCTCTACCTCGGCCTTATGACCACCCCGGAGACGGTCTCGGACATCACCGGCTCCCAGGTCAGGCTGCTCGGCATCGGAACCACCGTGGCCCTGGCCCTCCAGGCGATCGCCCTGGTTCCGTACGCCCACGCATCCGGATTCCGGCTGCGACCGGGCTTCCGCTGGCGGGGCTCCGGCCTGCGCAGGAGCGTGAGCGCGGCCCGCTGGACCCTGCTGTTCGTCCTGGCCAATCTCGTGGCGGGCACGGTGGTCACCCGCCTGGCCTCCGCCGCGGACGCCGCCCTGCCGCAGGACGGCGTCGGCTACACCGCCTACAGCTACGCCCAGCAGATCTGGATGCTGCCGCAGTCGATCGTCACCGTCTCCCTCGTCACCGCCCTCATCCCGCGCATGAGCCGGGCGGCGGCCGAGCACCGCCTCGACGACCTGCGCGCCGACCTGTCCCGCGCGCTCCGCGTCAGCGGCGTCGTCATCGTCCCTGCGGCGTTCTTCTTCGTCGTCTTCGGCCCGCAGATCGCGGAGCTGCTGTTCGCCCACGGTGGCACCACCGCCGCGGAAACCGTTCCGCTGGGCCACATGCTGCAGGCCTTCGGGCTCGGACTGGTCCCGTTCTCCGCGCAGTACCTGCTGCTGCGCGGCTTCTACGCCTTCGAGGACACCCGCACGCCGTTCCGCATGGCGCTGTGGATCAGCGGCATCGACATCGTCCTGGCCGTGGCCTGCCACCTCTGGCTGCCTCCTCGGTGGGCGGTCACCGGGATGGCCGCCGCCTACGCC
>NZ_JBEYVJ010000871.1:0-1376 GCF_040643935.1 Kitasatospora sp. NPDC047058
CCGGGCTGTCGCCGGGCCTCCGGCCGGGGCCCGGCGCCCGGCGCCCGCGGGCATCAGGAGGCCTGCCGTGCCTGGCTCACCTGCCTCACCTTCCGCGCCTGGCTCACCTGGCTCACCGCCAGCGGATGCGCAGGTCCTTCAGACCGTTCTGGAAGTTGGAGACCAGCCGCCTCGGGGGCTCGCCCGGGGCGAGCTCCAGGCCGGGCAGCCCGGTGACGGTCCGGCGGAGCAGGGCCGACATCTGGATCCTGGCCAGCTGCGCCCCCACGCAGAAGTGCGGGCCGTATCCGAAGCTGACGTGGTCGTTGGGCGTACGGGTGATGTCCAGGCGGTCCGGGTCGGGGAAGACCGACTCGTCGCGGTTGGCGGAGGCGTGGTAGACGACCACCTTGTCGCCGCCGCGGATCCGCTGCCCGGCCAGCACCACGTCCCGGGTCGCGGTACGCCGGAACTCCACGACCGGCGGCCAGAACCGGAGCAGCTCGTCCACGGCCGGAGCGACCAGCTCGGGCCGATGGCGGAGCAGGCGGTACTGGTCCGCGTGGGTGAGCAGGGAGTACAGGCCGCCGGGCAGGCCGTTGCGCAGCGTCTCGTTGCCGGCGACGCCGAAGAGGAAGAACATCGTCTCGAACTCGGCGGTGCCGAGGCCGGCCTCCCGCATGCGGGCCACCATACTGCCGGGCGGCGGGTGTTCGGCGAGGGCGTGGGCATAGGCGAACATGTCGGCGAGGGCGGCGCGGGAGCGGGGGTTGACCGGGCGGCCGTCGGGGGTGGTGAGGGCCGTGGGACGGTGGGCGAGCGCGGCGCGGCCGAGGTCGGTGAGGCGGGCGGGGTCGGCGGTGCTGGAATGGGCGTGGTCGGGGTCCTGGTAGCCGATCACCCGGTTCGACCAGTCGACCAGCAGCCCGCGGTCCTGTTCGGGCACCCCCAGGATCCGGGCCAGCGTCCAGACCGGCAGGTCGGCGGCGAGCGGCACGAAGTCGGCCTCGCCCGCCGGGCGGACCGCGGCGACCAGTTCGGCGGCGCGCGCCTCGATGCCGGCGGTCAGCTCGCGCAGTGCCCGCGGGGTGAAGGCGGCGGCGACGGCCCGGCGCAGCCGGGAGTGGTCGGGCGGGTCCTGGTTGAGCATCATCGTGCGGGCGAAGTCCAGGTCGGCCGCCGAGTCGGGGTCACGGATCTGGGTCGCGCCGAGGTGCGAGGAGAACACGTCCGGGGTGCGGAGGACGTGCTTGACGTCGGCGTGCCGCAGCACCGCCCAGTAGCCGGGCCCGGCCGGCCACTCCCCCACCGCCGGCTCCTCCACCCGGCAGACCGGCGCCTCCGCCCGCAGCTCCCGGAAGAGCCCGTACGGCACGCCGTCGGCGTACGTGCCGGGA
>NZ_JBEYVJ010000872.1:0-1374 GCF_040643935.1 Kitasatospora sp. NPDC047058
GCTGCGTCTGCTCGTAGGCGTGGCCGACCCGCAGGAGCGTGGGCTCACCGAGTGGCCGACCGAGCAGCTGCATGCCGATGGGCATGCCCGCCGCGTCGTGGCCGACCGGAACGGTCAGGGCGGGCACTCCGGTGATGTTGGCGGGGGCGCAGAGCCGTACGTAGGCGTCGGAGACGCTCTCCGCCGTGCCGTCGGGCCAGGTGACCGTCTCCTCGTCGGCTCCGACCGCGGGCATCGGGACGCTCGGGGCGGCGATCACGTCGACCTCCGCCAGCATCCGTGCCCACTCGGCGCGCATGAGCGTGCGGGAGCGTTGAGCGCGCAGGTAGTCCCCGGCGCTCATCAACTCGCTTGCCTCCAGGAGGATGCGGACGTCCTCCTGGTACAGCCCGGGAACGGTTCGCAGGCTGCCTTCGTGGTAGGCGCCGGCCTCCGGCACCATCAGGCCCCACTGGGTGGCCTGGATGTAGCGGGTCATCGGGATGTCGACTTCGACGAGCTGGGCACCCAGGGCTTCCAGCTGCCCGATGGCGTGCCGGACCGCGGTCTCCACCTGCGGGTGGACGTTGTCGAAGTAGTAGGTGCGCGGCAGGCCGATGCGCAGCCCGGTCAGGTCCGTTCCGGCACCGGGCCGGTAGTCCGCGGCGGGCACGGACAGCGAGGCGGGGTCGCGCGGATCGTGTCCGGCCAGCGCGGTCAGGACCAGGGCCGCGTCCTCGACGGTGCGGGTGATCGGGCCGACGTGGTCCAGCGACCAGGACAGGGAGGTGACGCCGTGGCGGGGGACGAGACCGTAGGTCGGCTTGAGGCCGACGACTCCGTTGAGCGCCGCGGGCACCCGGATCGACCCGCCGGTGTCGGTGCCCAGGGCGAAGGTCGCGGCGCCCGATGCGACGGCGACCGCGGAGCCGCCGCTGGAGCCGCCGGCGA
Source organism: Kitasatospora sp. NPDC047058 (assembly GCF_040643935.1). Taxonomy (NCBI): domain Bacteria; kingdom Bacillati; phylum Actinomycetota; class Actinomycetes; order Kitasatosporales; family Streptomycetaceae; genus Kitasatospora; species Kitasatospora sp. NPDC047058. The sequence continues at coordinate 931 of NZ_JBEYVJ010000872.1, forward strand.
CCCGGCCGCGGTCCCAGGCGTTGCGGGTCTGCGGGGTGGTCAGGCCGAAGGCGAATTCGTGGGTGTGGGTCTTGCCGAGCAGGACCGCGCCGGCTGCGCTCAGCCGCGCGGCGACCGTGCTGTCCGCCGTCGCGTGATGGTCGGCACGTACGCGGGAGCTGGCGGTGGTGGCCATCCCGCCGACATCGATCAGGTCCTTGAGCGCCATCGGGATGCCGTGCAGCGGTCCCCGGTAACGGCCTTGCGCCGCTTCGCGTTCGGCTTCGCCCGCCGCCCTGCGGGCCCGCTCGGCGATGACCGTGACGTAGGCGCCGAGGTGCGGTTCCGCCGACCCGATGCGGTCGAGGACGGAGTCGACCAGTTCGACGGGGGACAGTCGCCGGGCACGGATCTCGTCAGCGGCGGCGGCCAGGGAGAGCTCATACGGCTGCATCGTGCTTCTCC
>NZ_JBEYVJ010000873.1:0-1369 GCF_040643935.1 Kitasatospora sp. NPDC047058
TCGCTCACTCGGCGTCGTCCTCCTTCGGCGGGGTGCGCAGCCACGCGGGCAGCAGCTGCTCGACGACGTCGAGCGCCATCACGCGGGTGACGGCTTCGGCGCCCGACGACGCGGTCCCGGAATCCGGGGGCGAACCGTTCGATCTGGGCCGTGACGGCCTCGGTGGCGTCGCCGGTGTAGCCGTGCGGCACGTGGGCGTAGCTCCACACGGGGTGGACGTCGCCGACCGAGCGTTGCGGGTCGGCCAGGTACTGCTGGCCCACCAGGACGAACGGCCGCGGTGGCATCCGTCCGGCGGTGATGTCCCGCTCGGCGGCGGCGACTTCGTCGAAGGTGCCGCCGAGGTGCACGGTACCGGCCCGCCGTGCGGCTTCGGCCGTCCACGGGACGCCGCCGGCGACGGCGAAGTCGACCTTGAAGGCGCCCGGTCCGCGCCGGAACCGGCGGTAGGCGCGGGCGACGCGGGGCGGCAGCCGGTCCCCGAGGAGGTCGGCCACGGCACCCGGCGCGAGGTCGAGCATGGTGACGTGGGCGGGAGGGAGCTCCGCCGCCGACCGGATCCGCCGGCCGGTCTCGATCGTGCCGCCGAGGTCGAGGAGCAGGGCGGCCAGCGCCCGGCTGATCGAGCCGGATCCGCCCTCGGCCACCGCCCAGCCGTGCCGGTGGCCGGCGGCCACGATGCCGAGACCGACGGCCGAAGTGAACGGTCGGTCGAGCGGCCGGAAGGCGTGGGCCGCCACCCCGCCGAACAGCGCCCGGGCCTGCTCTCCGGCGAACACCCGCGCCAGCGCGGTGGCCGGCAGCACGGCCGGAGCGCCGAAGCGGGCGAGGCGCAGCGGGTGGCGGGGGAGGTGCAGCAGCGGGCGCATGATGTCCTCGGTGAGCTCGTCGTACGCGGCGGCGGGGGCCGCGAACAGGCGCCGCCAGCGTGCACCGTCCGTGGTGCCGAGCCCGGCCGCGGTCTCCGCGACGGAGCGGTGCAGGACGCCCGCGGTGCCGTCGTCGAGCGGGTGGACGCAGTCGATCTCGGGGAGCCGCCAGCGGAGGCCGTAGCGGTCCAGGCCGAGTCCGTGCAGGAAGGCCGAGCCGACGGTGATCAGGTGGACGGCGGAGCAGTGGTCGTGCAGGAGCCCGGGGAGGATCGCCTCGCCGCTGCGGGCGCCGCCGCCGATCTCGTCGGCGGCCTCCAGGACGGTGACGCGGACGCCGGCCCGGGCGAGCCGGACGGCGGCGGTCAGCCCGTTGGGGCCGCTCCCGACCACGACGGCGGTGGCATCGCCGGCGCGCGGCGGCCTGCCGCGTCCTCCGCTGCCGGGCGTACCGTCCACGGCACCAGTCTCCCGTGCGGGCCCGCCGGGAGCACGGTGAC
>NZ_JBEYVJ010000874.1:0-1369 GCF_040643935.1 Kitasatospora sp. NPDC047058
GACCGGTAGAGCAGCTCGATCTCACGGCCGCGCCGCCAGATCCGTCGGGACACGGTACGCAGCCGGGGCCGGACCGATCGCTCGGGGACCGCCATGGCCGGCTCAGGGGCGGAAGAGGACTTCGACGGCGCCGTCCGCCTTCTGCTGGAACAGCTCGTAGGCGGCCGGTGCCTCGTCCAGGGGCGGGTGACGGGTGGCGGAGGTATGGACGCCGAGCGGGTCGTCGTCGGTCAACAGGGGCAGCAGAGCGTCCACCCACCGCCGGACGTTGGTGGAGGTCGTCATGTCCGCGCGCCTACCCGTACCGCTCCGATGAAACCAGCAGCGGCTGGTGGAGCGCTGCGGCGATGAGGCTCCGGCGGAAGAACGGACCGCGGCCAGGGAGGTCACCCCGGGTGGGGCCGGCGGGGTGGTCATTTCCTCCGCCGCATCTTGGTGAGCGCGGCCCGGAAGGACATGCCCCGGTCGTGCCACATCATGCCCGTGGCCGCGCCCAGGATGATCACCACACCGATCGCGATCAGGAACGACATGAGGGCGAACACCACGCCGATCGGCCCGTACTCCTCGTAGTAGCTGACGACCATGCCGGAGTAGATGGCATGGAAGACGAGGAGCATCCCGGTCCAGAACACGCCGGTGGCGACGGCGCAGGGCAGCAGCCTGCGCCAGGTGATCCGCCCGGCCAGCAGGAACCACATCGTGAACCACCAGAATCCGATGAATACGGGGACGTGGACGATCCACCCCAAGGCCGGCGCGTCCGCGTAGAGCACCTTCCCGCCCGTGCTGCCGACGTAGACCCAGACCACGACCAGGGCCAGCCACCCCAGCGCGCGCAGCCTGTCCCACGGCCCCTGCGGACCCACCTGGAACACCTTCTGGTACAGCTGCTGGATGGCGGCGGCCGAAGCGAGCCCGCCCAGGACGAAGAAAACCCACGACAGGCCCGTGATGGCTGCGGACGTGGTCGCGTCGGAGGCGAACAACCGGCCGACGTCGTCGGAGGCCTCGTGGTTGAGCCCCAGACGCAGCCCCAGCGTCGACACCACCGACCGCCCGAGCAGGGCGGTCACGATGATCATGAACGGGAAGGCGCACAACAGCAACGTGGCCGCCAGCAGCATGGCCTGGCTCAGGAAGTCGACCGCGTCCAGCCGGTGCCAGAGGTACTCGGCCCACGAACCGGTGTACTTCGCCTGACCCCAGTCGGCTGCCCGCCGGACGCGCCGGGCACCCGGCCCCTTCGCCTCGGTCTGCGTCCCGGTGTGCGCCACAGCCTCGCCGGGCTCGACCAACGAGGTCAGCGCCGCCGTTGCGTTCTCGGCCGCCGGCCCGACCCGGACGATCGCCTCCAGTGCACCCTTCC
>NZ_JBEYVJ010000875.1:0-1367 GCF_040643935.1 Kitasatospora sp. NPDC047058
GCCGGCCGGCCACCCGCAGGCCGCTGCCCGGGCCCCCGCCGGCCGGGGCCGGGTGACTCCCCGTACGCGTTCCGGATGCGGGATCGCGGCGGCACGGCAAGGGTGGGAAGGCACCGTCCCTCCCCCGAACGGATAGCCGCCCGTGGACGTCACCGACCTCACTCCCGCGACCCTCGCCGCGCTCGCCGCCCCCCGGCCCCGGCCGGCGGTCACCATCGCGATGCCCACCCGCCGCCAGGCCACCGGGACCGAACAGGACGGCCTGGAGCTGAAGAACCTGCTCGCCGAGGCACGGCGTCGCATCGAAGGTGACGACACACTGGACCGTGCGCAGCGCCTGGACGTGCTGACACAGCTCGAACGAGCGGCCGCCGAGGCCGACCTGCGCCACGCCGCCCAGGACGGGCTGCTGCTGTTCGCCGCACCCGGCGAGCACCAGGTGTGGAAACTCCCGCGCGCCGTCCCGGCCCGCGTGGTGGTCTCCGACACCTTCCTCACCCGCAACCTGGTGGCCGCCCGCGCCGCCGCCGCTCCCTACTGGGTGATCACCCTGGGCGCGGAACAGGTACGCCTGTGGAGCGGCGCCGGACCGGACCTCGCGGAATCAACGGCCGGCGGATTCCCCCAGCGGCCGGCCAACCCGCAGAAATTCGACCCCCAGCGCGAGGAACAGATCGGCGACACCCCGAGCGTCTACAGCCACGAGGACACCCGGATCTTCTACCGCGACGTCGACACCGCCCTCGGCGCACTGCTCAAGGACACGCCCCGCCCCTGCTACCTGGTCGGCGTCCCCGAAGCCGTCAGCCTCTTCGAATCGGTCACCACACACCGCGACGCGATCGCCGCCCGCCTGGAAAAGGGCGGCCTGGGCGACGGCCCCGCCACCGCGCTGCAGCCCGCACTCGCCCCCGTACGCCAGGAACAGGCACGCACCGAACGCGCGGCCGCGCTCGCCCGCCTCGACCAGGCCGCCAGCCACAAGACACTCGCCGCCGGTCTCGACGAGATCTGGCAGGCGGTCACCGACGGCCGCGTCGGCGAACTCGTGGTCGAGGAGCACTACCGGACCACCGTCGAAGTCACCCAGGGCCACCTCGCCCCCGCCCCTGCCGGCACCCAGCCCACCGGCACCGGCGAAACCCGCGAAGACATCGTCGACGAGATCACCGAACGCACCCTGCAGACCGACGGCACCGTCACCTTCGTCCCCGACGGCACGCTCACCGACCACCACTCCATCGCCGCAGTCCTGCGCTACTGAGCCTCCCCGGCCCGCACGCCGGGGACGGCCACCCCGCCGGGGACGACCACCCCCGGTTGCAGCACGGCCGGCCCGCGGCAACCACGGGCGCACGGCCGGCCGG
>NZ_JBEYVJ010000876.1:0-1351 GCF_040643935.1 Kitasatospora sp. NPDC047058
GGGCCGTCGCCGAGAAGGCCGGCGAAGGGCCGGCCCAGCCGCCGAAATCCGTCCACCCGGCCCGGCCGGTGGCGCGGCGGCGCGGGACGGCGCTCGACCACTGGTCCTACTCCCTGGACATGCGGATCCTGCTGCAGGCCGTGCTGGGCGTGCTCTCTGGTCGACGGAAGTGCTGACGTGAGGAGTCAGGACGCGGTTCGGCCGGCTCGGTGACCGGTTCGGTGGGTGTCGGCATGGCCCGAAGGCGTCGGGCGGCGAGCTGGTGACCGAGGCGTGGCACTGGTTTCGGGGGCTCACCGACGACGAGAAGAAGATGGCGCTGTACGGGGTCGGACTGGACGTCAACATGGCGTTCCTTGCCGCCGCCGGTGGCCTCACCCTGCCGCTGGGCCCGCCGGCCGGCCCGGGCCGGCTGGAGTGTCCAGCACTCCGGCGGAAGCCAGGCCCTGCGAACTCGGACTGTGAGCGGCGGCGCGTGCCGCCTGGCTGTGCCGCGCCCTTGACGGTCCGTCAGCCCTGCGGAACGGTGACGTGCAAGTGATCGCAACTGGTTTGGTTCCGGAGGGCGTCATGGGGCTAGATTTCATCGGGATCGACCCGGAGACGGGTAAGGAGGGGTCACCGACGGTGTGGCTCGACCGCGCCAACCGCAGGCTCGTGTTCCAGGGCGTGAAGGCCGAGGAGGATCTGGAGGCCGAGGTCGGCGGGCGGAGCTGGGCGCCGGACTACGAGGCCGGCATCCCGGGCCACGAGGCCGTGGTGTGGATCCCCACCCGGATGATCCCGATCTTGCGAAAGGCATGCGATGACGCAGAGCGCGATGGGCTTCTCTGACCTGCTGGCCGCTGCACGGTATTCGGCGGTCCACCTGGAGCTGCGCGACAGCTACGCGGTCGCGGACGAGGCCGACGCTGTCGAGCGGTTCCGGCTGACCGGCGAGTCCGATCTCGACCCGGAGTCGCAGTACTGGCAGTACTGGACGGCCATGGTGCGCGAGGCGACGGCGCGGGGCGTGGTCATCCGCCGGGCCCGGATCGTGTCCGAGCCGGTCACGCTCTACACGCGCTACCTGCACGCCATGGCCCCGGTCAACATCACGGCCGGTGAGCAGGTCCGGTGGCTGCCGCGCCGCAACGCCTGCGACCCTGGCACTGCCCGGCAGCGATTTCTGGCTGTTCGACGACCGGGGTGCGCGGTTCAACCACTTCACCGGGGACGGCGACTGGGCCGACCCGCGTACCTCCTACACCGAGGACTGAAGTTCCACCCTGCGGTTGGACACTTTCCGTCTACGCTGCGAGGGTGTGACCTTGCCGGTGCCGCTGGCGGGTCTCGAGTGGCGTGACGTAGC
>NZ_JBEYVJ010000877.1:0-1351 GCF_040643935.1 Kitasatospora sp. NPDC047058
GCCGCGCGGCCGGAGCGGGACCCTGCCGTGCTCGCCGAGGAGATCGCCCGGCAGGCGCGGGAGTTCACGGTGGCGGCCAGCCGACGGGCCGGCACCGAGCCGGTGCTGACCCCGCTCGGACCGCTGGACGTGGACACCCTCGGCGCCTACCTGCTGACCCACATGCTGGGCCACCTCTACGACATCGCGGTCGCCCTCGGGCGGCCGCACCCGATCGACCGGCACCGCGTCGGGCTGACGATGCCGTTCCTCCGGGCGGCCATGCCGCGGGTGACGGACGCCCGCGCTGCGGCCGGCCACAGCGCCTGCTACCGGCTGCGGGTGCGCGGCCTGGGCGGGTTCACGGTGACCTTCACGGACGGCCACGCCGTGGTGAGTCAGGAGCCACCGCGGCGCCCGGACTGCACGATCCTCACCGGGCCGGTGGCGTTCCTCCTCATCGCGCTGGGCCGCTACACCGCCGTCGACGCCCTCGCCCGGGGCAGGGTGCTCGCCTGGGGCCGCCGGCCGTGGCTGGCCCCGGCCTTCCCCGGACTGTTCGCCGCCCCCTGAGCACGGCCGCCGACCGGCTGGTGTGCAGGGGCGGCCGGACTCCCGTGCACCGGAAATCCTTCGGTGAGAACCCGCCCAGGTGACGGTGTGCCATCGTCTGGAGCCGAAGGATTTCCTGCACCGCACGGCACCCGTCCCGCACGCCCCGGCCCCCGAGCAGATAGCAGAGGTGGCCCACGAGTCCGCTGCGTAGCCTCCAGTAGGCTCGCCGCGAGTGGACGTGCGTGATCGAACGTGCGTGACGAGGGGGATTCCGAAATGACGCCACTGGGCCTCAGCGTGACCACCTGGTGGTGGATCGCGGCGCTGGCGACGGCGGTCTACCTGTGCGTGATGGTGCCGGAGATGCCGACGCGCGGGTACCGGATCCGGACGGCGCTGGCGCCGCTGCCGATGGTGGTCTTCGGACTGGGGAGCTACGGCGCGAAGCACATGGAACCGGCCACCGTCCTGGCGATGTACGTGACGGCGGTCCTGCCCTTCCCCCTGGGCGTGATCGGTCATCGCCGGGAACTGGCGCGGCGGTTGATGGCGGCCAAGCGGACGGGTGCGTCCGAGGACGGCACGTGGCCGCCGGCCATGATGGGCCAGTTCTTCCTCGCGATCGTGGTGATGGCCGTGACGTACTTCTGGATCGCGCCGTAGGCCGCCGGCCCGCTCGAACGGCGGACCTGACGGCCCGGGTGGGTCTCTGAGTTCCGGGGCGGCGGGTCAGAAGCGGTAGGGGCCGAGTTCGCGGACGAGGTCGGCGAGGGCGCGGACGGGCTCGTTCTCGTCCTCGGTGCGCCAGACCAGGGCG
>NZ_JBEYVJ010000878.1:0-1329 GCF_040643935.1 Kitasatospora sp. NPDC047058
GCCGACGCCGCCACCGGCGCCGCCGACCAAGCCCACGACGGGGCCTCCCGGATCTCCAAGGCGATCGACGACCAACTGGAACACGTCCCGAACCTGACCCCTGACCAGATCACCGCCGCGGCCGGAACCCTCGGCACACCCGTCCGCATCGACCGCACCAATCTCCACCCAGCCGGTGTCTACGGACGCGGAATGGCACCCTTCTTCTTCGGCATCGCCCTGTGGGTCTTCGGCCTGTTCGCCTACCTGTTCCTACGCCCCGTCAGCCCGCGGGCCCTCGCAGGCCGGACCCGCTCGATCGGCATCGCGGTCGGAGGCTGGCTGCCCGCCGCCGGACTCGGCACGGTGGCCGCCCTCGTCCTGTACGGCGTCGTCGATCTCGCGCTGGGCCTGGACCCCCTGCACCCCGCGGCCACCATCGCGCTCCTCGTACTGGCCGCCGGATCCTTCGTCGCCGTCGATCACCTCCTGCGCACCACCCTGGGTGTGGTCGGCGACGTGCTCTCCCTGGTGCTCCTGGTCCTCCAGCTCACCGCCTCCGGGGGCCTCTACCCGATGCCCACCACCCCGGGCTTCTTCCAGGCTCTGCACCCCGTCCTGCCGATGACCTACCTCGTCGACGGCCTCAGGGTGACCATCTCGGGAGGCCTGACCGGGCACCTGCTACGCGACGCAACCGCCCTGGGCGTCTTCATGGTCGGCTGTCTGGTCCTCAGTGCCTTCGCCGCCCGGCGTCAGCGCGTGTGGACCGTTGCCCGCCTTCACCCCGACGTCGAACTGTGACCACGCTCGGCCGGTTACCGGCTCGGGCGGACACCCGCCGCCGCCGCGATGAATGAAAGGCCGGATCCCGGCTAGACGAACGACGACATGCTCCTGTCAGCCCGCAGAGAGGACACCTCCGATGACGGACGTTTCGCGCTTGCCCGGAGCCTACGACCACTACTGGGAGTGGCAGCTGGAGGCCGCCTGCCGTCAGGTCGAGAACAGCCTGTTCTTCCACCCGAGCGGTGAACGCGGTACTGCGCACAAGGCCCGGGAGGAAGCCGCGAAGGCGGTCTGCGCCGACTGCCCTGTCCGAATCGCGTGCCGGCGTCATGCCCTCGCCACACGCGAGCCCTACGGGGTCTGGGGCGGGCTGAGCGAAGACGAGCGCTACCTGCTGCTCGCACCGCGACACCGCCGGCCGGCGGCCTGACCGTGCCACGTGTTCGCGCGGCGACGCAACCCGTGCGAACCCGCTGATCGCCCAGGCAGTGCGTGCCCGGAACGACCGGGATGCCACGTCGGCGGACTACGCGGCCCGCGAGGCGGCCTCGGCGGCGGCCG
>NZ_JBEYVJ010000879.1:0-1317 GCF_040643935.1 Kitasatospora sp. NPDC047058
GTCCCTGCGGGGCCTCTACGAGGTGGACAACGGCGCGACGGCGCTGATCGAGGCGGCCGTGAAGTCCGTCGACGATCTGAAGAACATCTGGGAGGGCTACGGGGAGCACTCCTTCCTCCAGGTGGTCGTCACCGACGGCGAGGAGAACGCCTCCGGCTGCTCGGAGAGCGGCCAGATGCACACCCGGATGAGCGCCGGCAAGGGCCGCGCCGTGCTGAGCACCTGGATGGACCGCATCCAGGGCGCCATGGACGACCTCCCCGACCACTGGACCTCGGCGATCCTGGTCCCGAACTCCCTGGCCAAGCGCACCGCCCAGGAGTACGGCTTCCCGGCGGGCAACATCGCGATCTGGGACGCGGACTCCAGCAAGGGCGTCGAGGAGGCCATCGGCACCGTCAAGTCCGCCGCCACCAGCTTCCTGCGGGGCCGCGAGAAGGGCGTGCGCGGTACCAGGAACCTGTTCGCGATGGGCCAGGACCTGAGCACGGCCGACGTGACGGCCAGTCTCGACGCCCTGGACACCGGCAAGTACATCCTGGTCCCGGTCGACCAGCAGACCCAGATCCGCGAGTTCGTCACCAGCGCCGGGCACGCGTACAAGAGCGGCTGCGCCTTCTACGAGCTGTCCAAGCGCGAGAAGGTCCAGGGCAGCAAGCAGCTCGCCGTGGCGGAGAAGGACCCGGCCACCGGCCGGATGACCGGCAGGGTGTTCTCGGGCCCGGCGGCCCGCCGGCTCCTGGGCCTGCCGGCGTCGGAGGTCACGGTCAAGCCGGGTGAGAACCCGGCGTACACCGTCTTCGTCCAGTCGACGTCCGTCAACCGGAAGCTGGTGCCGGGCACCAAGCTGCTCATCATGCTGTAACAGGGAACTGCACGATCCGGCCGGGGAGTTCAGCCCGCCCCCGGTCCGAACCGGCGCCGGTACGCCGAGGGGTTGAGCCCGGTCTCGCGACGCATCAGCGCGCGCAGGTTGGCGGCCGTGCCGAGGCCGGCCCGCCGGGCGACCACGTCGAAGCGGGACTCCCCGCGCTCGATCAGCCGGCAGGCCAGGGCGATGCGTTCCGCCGTGAGCCACGCCAGGGGTGTCGTGCCCAGCTGCGCCTGGAAGCGCCGGTGGAGGGTAGCCGGACTGACCGCCGCCCATCTCGCGAGCTCGGACACGGTGAGGGCCGAGTCCAGCCGTTCCTGGGCCCGGGCCAGGACGGGCGCCAGGGACTCGTCCGGCGGATCGGGCACCGGCCATGCCGCCACCTACAGCCGCTACCAGCGCGGCACGATGCTCGACGTCCTCGGCTCCGACTACCTGCGCACCGC
>NZ_JBEYVJ010000880.1:0-1315 GCF_040643935.1 Kitasatospora sp. NPDC047058
CCCGCCGCGGCGGCCACGCACGGCGCCTTCGGGCGCGAACTCCACCTCGGCCGGCCCGCCACCCCCGCCGAGGCCGTGCCGTGGGGCCTGCGGGTGGCCGCCGAGTCGACCTGGCGGCTGCTGCTGCTCGGCGCCGCGCTCTACGTGGTCTTCACGGTCGTCGACATGCTGCGGCTGGTGGCCTTCGCGGTGCTGGCCTCGCTGCTGATCTCCGCCCTGCTGGAGCCCAGCGTCTCCTGGCTGCGCCGGCACGGCGTGCCGCGCTCGCTGGCCGCCGGCGGGGTGTTCCTGAGCGGTCTGGCCGGGATCGGGCTGGTCGGCTGGTTCGTGGTCTGGCAGGTGAGCACCAACCTGTCCACCGTCACCAGCAAGGTCCAGGACGGTGTCCTCACCCTCCGGGACTGGCTGGTCACCGGCCCGCTGCACCTGACCCAGGAGCAGATCGAGGGCTTCACCAAGCAGATCACCAACGCGATCAGCACCAACACCGAGCAGATCACCTCGGCGAGTCTCACCGGCGCGCAGATCGCGGTCGAGGTGCTGACCGCCGTCCTGCTCGCCTTCTTCACCACCTTCTTCTTCCTCTACGACGGCGAGCGGATCTGGAACTGGGCACTGCGCGGCCTGCCGCGGCACTCCCGCTACGCGATGGCCGGCGCCGGCCCGAAGGCCTGGGCGACGCTCACCGCGTACGTCCGCGGCACCGTCTGCGTGGCCTTCATCGACGCGGTCTGCATCGGCATCGGCATCCAGCTGCTCGGCGTGCCGATGGCGCTGCCGCTCGCGGTGATCATCTTCCTGGGGGCCTTCGTCCCGCTGGTCGGTGCGCTGGTGACCGGGACGGTCGCGGTGCTGATCGCCCTGGTGACGACGACGCCGTGGACGGCGCTGATGGTGCTGGTGGTGCTGGTCGCCGTCCAGCAGCTGGAGGGTCACATCCTCCAGCCGCTGATCCTCGGCCGGGCCGTCCGGGTCCACCCGCTGGGCGTGGTCCTCGGGGTGGCCGCCGGCTCGATCATCGGCGGCATCGGCGGCGCCATCGTGGCCGTGCCGCTGATCGCGGTCACCAACACCGTGGTGACGCACCTGCGCCGCCGCAACGAGGCCGGCCAGGCCGTCTTCACCGCCCTCGAAGCGGCCCGCGAGGCCGCTGCGGCCAAGGCGAACCACCCCACCGCCTGAACGCGCGCAAGATACGCGAACGGCCCCGGCCGGACATGGGGCGGGTTCTAACGATCCCCGCAACACCCTGGAGTTCAGGGAGTTGCGGGGATCGTGGATTTCGGGGTGCTGAGGGCGAGGTTCTTCGAGGCGT
>NZ_JBEYVJ010000881.1:0-1311 GCF_040643935.1 Kitasatospora sp. NPDC047058
GACGGACGGGCTGGCCGCCCTGCCGACCCCGCCGGCCACCGCGGCGCCGTGGTCGGCCGTCGAGCTCTTCCTCGCGGACGTGCGCCGCTGGGCGGCCCGCTCCCTGCCCGAGGCGATGCTGCCAGCGCAGTTCGCGGTCGTCGACTCGCTGCCCCTGACACTCAACGGGAAGCTCGACCGGGCGGCCCTCCCGCCGCCCCGCACGCGGCCGACCGGCGACCGCACTGCGCCGCGGGACCTCGTCGAGGCGGTGCTGTGCGGGCTGTTCGCCGAGGTCCTCGGCGCCCCGGGGATCGGCGTGCACGACGACTTCTTCGCCCTGGGCGGCAGTTCCTTCGGGGCGATCCGCCTGCTGAGCCGCGTGCGCGCGGTCCTGGGCGGCGGTCCGACGCTGCGCAGCCTGTTCGCCGCCCCCACGGTGGCGGCGTTCGCCCGCGCGCTGGCCGAGGGGGCCGGCGGCGACCCGCTGACGTCCCTGCTGCCGCTGCGGCCGGGCGGCACCCGGCCGCCACTGTTCTGCGTGCACCCGGCGGCCGGCGCCGGCTGGGTGTACGCGGGTCTGCTGCCGCACCTCGCGCCGGACCGGCCGCTGCACGCCCTGCAGGACCCGGCGCTCGGCGGCGGCCGCCCGGCGGCGAGCGTCGAGGAACTGGCCGAGCGGTACGTCCGGCAGATCCGGGCGGTCCAGCCGGACGGGCCCTACCACCTGGCCGGCTGGTCGTTCGGCGGGCTGGTGGCCCAGGCGGTCGGCACCCGGCTGCGGGCGGCCGGGGAGGCGGTCGACCTGCTCGCCCTGCTGGATGCCCACCCGCTGACCGGCGGTGCGCCCGGCAGCGAGGACCCGGACGGCCTGCGGGCCCTGCTGGAGTCGCTCGGCGGCCACCCGCCCGCGGGCCGTTCGGAGGCGCTGGACCTCCCGGCGTTCCGGGCGGCGGCGCGCGGCGTCGACGCGGCCCTCGCCGAGCTCGACGACGCCCCGATCACGGCCATGGCCGAGGCGTTCCGCCGCAACGTGCGGCTCGCGCACGCCTTCCGCCCCGCCGTCTTCGACGGCGACCTGCTGCTCTTCACGGCCGCCCGCGGCAGTTCCCGCCGACAGCCCGGGGCCGAGGACTGGACCGGGTACGTGACGGGGCGGATCGACCAGGTGGCGGTCGCCTGCGCCCACGGGGAGATGGCCGGACCGGGGCCGATGGCGGTGATCGGTCCGCGGCTCGCGCACGCGCTCTCCGGCACCGGCTGACCGGCCCGCCCGCGCGGCCGCCCGCGACGGGCGACGACGAAGAGGGGCCCGCACACCCCCAGGCGTTC
>NZ_JBEYVJ010000882.1:0-1310 GCF_040643935.1 Kitasatospora sp. NPDC047058
GGCCCCGCCGCGGCGGCCCGCGCGCTGCGCGCCGCCCTTCCCGACGACGCCGACGTCCTGAGCGACGCCGAGCAGCGCCTGCTGCGCGAGTGGCTCACTCGCCTGGCGGCAGACGGTGACGCGCTGCAGGCCTGAGCCCGCGTCAGGAGCCTTCGCACACGTCGAACCTCCGAGAGAGGCCGCCCGGCGAGGCGGCGTTCACCCGGACGAGGCCGCAGGCCGTGGCGGCGTGGGCGGCCACGCGGTCTGCGTGGAGATGGTCAGGGTGTTGACCGCCCGGCTCACCGCCCGCCTGCTCCGTGCGCCGCTCCTCGGGTCCAGCCCGGTGCGGCGTCGAGCACGGCGGTCGGCGGGAAGGAGGGGTCGGACCGGTTGGAGTGCCTGGGTTGCGAGCATGCCCGCGTTTCGGAGGACTTGGGCTTGGTTTGCTGCTGCCGGCTTCGAATTCGGGATCCCGTGGCGCCTTGGAATGGCAAGGTGGATCGAGCTGTCATCCGTCCAGGCGGCGGTCTGCGGTGCTCCGGCGCCAGGCTGCTACACCCGTCGGGCGGCCGGTGATCGGCGCGGGTGGCGACTTCAAGGCGAGAGGACGCAGGTGCGGGTTGTGGGACAGAGGTCGGCGGTAGAGCGCATGCGCTGGCCGGCACCGCGCATGCCGTGGTGGGGGTGGGACACATCGCCAGGGAGATGCTGCGGCCGCCGGCCCCCGCTCAGGCCGGGTGCGGTGGCGTCTTGGCGGTGCGTTTGCCGAGCAGGCCTGCGAGCAGCATGACGAGCACGCCGATGCCGACAGTTTGTGGGTCCCGGGCCCGCTGATCAGTGGCCCTGACCGGCGTGGATCGGAAGGCGTCGGCGGGTCGGGACAGATCGGGCCCCCGCCGGGCGGTGGCCCGGCAGGGGCCCGTCGTGTGCCTATCGGCACTGCTGCCTAACGGTGCTGCCGCGGTGTCCTGGTCAGGGGTTCACCGTCACGGTGATGCTCTCGGGGCTGCCGCTGTTGCCCTGGTAGACGGTGTCGCCGCTGTAGACGGCCGTGATGACGTGCGCGCCGACGGTTCGGAAGAACACGACGCGCCCCGCGGCGGCGCAGTGTCCGACGTCGAGGACCAGGCGTGCGGTGCCCAGGGTCGTGCCCGTGGTGGTGTCGGTGAAGGTCACGGTGCCGGTGGGCGGGGTCGTGTCGCCCGTACCGGCCGGGCAGACCAGGTCGTCGAGCACCACCGGCCGGCCGAGCCGGACCTGCTGGGGCAGCGCGATCAGGCGCGTGTTCACCGGTTTGCCCGGGGTGAGGTAGCTGATGGTGATGCCCG
>NZ_JBEYVJ010000883.1:0-1307 GCF_040643935.1 Kitasatospora sp. NPDC047058
CGCCCACACCGTGGGCGACCAGGGCCTGGTCGGGGTCGTCGGGCAGGCGCAGCGTCTCGAAGCCGAGATCGAGTTCGCCGACGACGGGGTGACGGTAGACGTAGCGCCCGTGGGTCTTGTCCCGCAGCTCGTGCGTCGCCCACAGGTCGCGGAACTCGGGGCTGGCGGTGGACAGTTCGTCGATCAGCTCGCCGGTGCGGGGGTCGTCGGGGTGGCGTCCGGCGTCCAGCCGCAGGTAGGCGGCGACGTCGGCGGCCTTCCCGTGCCAGTCGGCGTACAGGCCGCGCATCCCCTCGTCCAGGAACACCAGGCGGGCCAGGTTGCGGTGCCGGGGCGGCAGCGCGCCGAAGTCCGTGATCAGCGCGGCGGCCAGGCGGTTCCAGGCCAGCACATCGGTGTTGCGACCCACCACGTAGGCGGGGACGTCGGCGGTGGAGTCCAGCAGCCGCCGCAGTCCGGCCCGTACCCGCTGCGGCGCCGGCCCCGCGGGTCCATGCGGGCTGGTCGCCGGGTCCGCCCGCTCCGGCTCCGGCCACGGCCGGGCGAGGCGGTAGAGGTGGTCGCGTTCCACCGGGTCCAGGCGCAGGGCACGGGCGACGGCGTCCAGCACGGCCTCGGAGAAGTGCAGCGTCCGCCCCTGTTCCAGCCGGACGTAGTGGTCCACGCTCACGCCGGCCAGCCGCGCGAGTTCCTCGCGACGCAGTCCGGGAACCCTGCGCTGCCCGCCGTAGTCCGGCAACCCCAGGTCGTCGGGGTGCAACCGGGCGCGGCGCGAGCGCAGGAAGGCGCCGAGTTCCGTTCGTCGGTCGAGAGCCATGCGCACACCCTCCCACGGCCTGGTCCCGTCGTGCCTGGTCATGCCGTGCCCAGGCACCGGCCGCCACTGGTCGCCCGCCCGCGGGGCGGGCACCGTGATGGACGGGCCGGGCGCACCACGCCGCCTCGCCCGGACCGATCCTCACGAGGAGTCACCCACCGCATGAACGCCACCGCGACCCACCTGCCCACCCGTCCCCTCGGCACCACCGGCATGGACATCACCCGGGTCGGATTCGGCTCCTGGGCCGTCTCCGGCACCGGCTGGCGGTTCGGCTGGGGCACCACCGACGACGCCGAGTCGATCGCCGCCATCCGCCACGCCGTCGCCTCCGGCGTCAACTGGATCGACACCGCCGCCGTGTACGGCCTCGGCCACGCCGAGGAGTTGGTCGGCCGGGCCGTCGCCGGCCTTCCGGAAGCCGAACGCCCCTTCCTCTTCACCAAGGCCGGCCTGGTCTGGGACCCGCAGGACCCGCAGGCCGCACCCC
>NZ_JBEYVJ010000884.1:0-1302 GCF_040643935.1 Kitasatospora sp. NPDC047058
CAAGGGCCGGGCACGGAATACGGAGGTCGTTGTGATCATCGGAATCGGTATCGCGGTCGCCCTGGTGCTGCTCTGCACCTGCGTGGTGGTCATGAAGCGCAAGGGGGCCGGGCGTGGCTGAGGCCGGCGTGGCCGGGTCGGCCTGGCCCGGGGAGCAACTGGTCGCCGCCGCACAGAGCGGTGACGTCGACGCGATCGCCGCGTTGGTGTCCGGCTCGCACCCGCACGTGCGGCGGTTCGCCCGCTCCCTCTGCGCCAGCCCGGAGGACGCCGAGGAAGCCGCCCAGGAAGCCCTGATCATCCTGTACCGCAAGATCGGGATGCTGCGGGCCTCCGGCGCCCTGGCGTCGTGGATGTTCCGCATCGTCCGCAACGAGTGCGTCCGGCGCGCGCGGACCAGGTTGCGGGACCACGCCGCACCGTTGCAGCAGGACTCGCCCGTGGCCTCGGCCGAGGACGAGGTGCTGCAACGCCTGGAAGCGGAACGGGTGGCGGCCGCGGTCGCCACGCTGCCGCCGGAGCAACGCCGAGTGCTGATCATGCGGGACGTCCAGGGTCACAGTGGGCGGATGGTCGCCGATGCCCTGGGCCTCAGCACGGCCGCGATGAAGTCGCGCCTGCACCGGGCCCGTGCGGCGGTCCAACGGACACTGCAGGCCACACCCGAATCGGTCCCGGGAGGGCGACGATGAGCACAACGAAGCCGCAAGCCGGCGCCGGGCCCGCCGGCCCCGACTACGCGAGCAAGTCCCTGTCCGGGCACATCGTGCGCGGCGTCGTGGGATTCGGCTCGCTGGTCGGCTCGGTCGCCCTCCTCCCGGTGGCCGGGCCGGTGAGCCTGCTCCTCCTGCCGGTCGGTCTGCTGGCCCTGCGCGGCTGTCCGATGTGCTGGACGATCGGACTGATCCAGACCGTCTCCCGGGGCCGACTCGAGCGCTCCTGCGACGACGGCCAGTGCAGGCTGGTGGTCGCCGGCGATGACAGGCACCGCAAGGAGGTCGTCTCCTGAAGGGTGGTGCGGGCGCTCCGGCCTCCTCAGTCGAACGCCCGTCGCCGCACCTCCGAAAGCGTTGACCCGTGGTCCTCGCCGATGCCGGCGAGGGCTTCACGGCCCTGCCGGACCAAGTCGGGCAGGGTGTGTTCACGGGCGGTGTCGACGGCGCGCTGGAAGCAGACCCTGGCCTCCTCCACCGCGTCGAAGCGGAGGTGGACACGACCGGTGATGATCAGACACGCGGCTGTGCGGGCGGCGTTCCCGAGCCGGTGCTGGAGGCCGGTGGCCTCCCGGAGGGCCGCGAGGGC
>NZ_JBEYVJ010000885.1:0-1298 GCF_040643935.1 Kitasatospora sp. NPDC047058
GCCAGCGACCCGGTGCCCGACCGCTGCGCGACCGGTGCCACAGCACAGGGAAGCCTGCTCAACCGGCTCCGAGCGGTCGGCGTTCCCACCCCAGCACGGTCGAGACTCAGCGATTCCCCAACTGGCAGAAGAAGACCGCCACCCCGGCGAAGGCGCCGGTCACGCTCGCCCCGAAGAAGGTCGCCACGCTCCAGGCGAAGGTCAGCCGGCTCGTCGGCAGTCGACCCCTGGGGGCGGCACGGCCCGCCGACGAGTTCCGGCTCAACGGGGATGGGACGGATCCTTCCGGTGCCGGCGGTGCGGGCCCCGGCCGAGTGTCGCTTTCAGCAAAGCGAAGACAGCGCACTGAAATGCGACGGCGAGCAGGACCCTGCGCCAGGTGTGAGGCTTCTTGACCTCCTCGGGTCCGATGATCCTCCAGGCCCGTCGGACCACCGCGAAGGCCGGGCCACCGCCCAGCGTCCCGACGAGGAGGCCGAGAGGCCTGCGCGTGAACGTGGCGATGTTCACGGCTCCTCCTTCCGCGATACGGCGACTTGCGCGTTTCGGCCTCCGCCCCACCGGCCGGCGCTTCACCGGCGCGTCTGTCCAACCCGGCGACACACACACCGCCCGGCACGGTCCGGCCCACGACGCAGACGAGCGGGCCTCCGTGCAGCGCATCCACGGCCTGTGGGCGATCGCCGACGGACACCCGCCGGTCACCCGGATGCCGATGAGCGTAAAGGCCGCCGGCCGCCAGCCGCCCGGGCGTTCCGTACGCGGGCCGGCGATCCGTCGCTCCAGCCACAGGCCGGCCAGTACGGCCGGTTCGGCGAGCGGTGTGTACAGCAGGTACGGCTCGGCCTCGCTCCGCGGCGGCAACAGATGCCCGCAACGGCGTCGACCGGGCACGCAGCAGCCAGTGGACGAGCGGTAGCAACGCGAACGGCATCCCGACGACGGCTGCCCCACACCACGATCCGCAACCCCTCCCAGCAACGGACGACGCTGCCCCGGGAAAACCGGACGCCCGGGTACCGGTCCCCGGTTCCGGCCTGAGGAAGGCTGCCGGGAACCAGCCCGCAGCGCATCTCCCCGCCGTCCCGCGCGGTGCCTCCGGGAGTCGGAACGGGTACGGGCGACCGTCCCCGTGCCCGGCGGTCTGCCCCGTTCCTCGCCCACACCGCCGCCGCGCCTACCCCACCTCCCCTCCCCCGGCCACCTCCTCACCGCCTGGACACAGCACCACGACCGGTGCGGCGACGGCGGGCCGCGCCGTGGGGCCGGGCCTGCGGACGGAGCAGGCGTCGCGACTG
>NZ_JBEYVJ010000886.1:0-1296 GCF_040643935.1 Kitasatospora sp. NPDC047058
TGAAGTTCCACCCTGGGGCTGGACACCTGGAGACTGGGACATGTGAGCCCAGAGGAAGCAGTTTCAGGTGGGAAGCAACAGCAACATGAGTAAGCGGTACACGGCGGAGTTCAAGAGGGACGCGGTCGCGCTCGTCCGGTCTTCTCCGCACCGGAACGTCACCGAGATCGCCCGGGAGCTGGGGGTCAGCCCAGAGGGGCTGCGGGGCTGGGTCAAGCAGGACCGCACCGATCGGGGCGAGGGCCGGCCCGGTGACCTGACCAGCCCCGAGCGCGAGGAGCTCGCCCGGCTTCGCCGGCAGAACCTCGAGCAGCAGAAGACGATCGAGATCCTGCGCAAGGCGGCCGCCTATTTCGCGGCCGAGACGAATCGGTGATCCGCTTCCGTTTCGTTGAGGACCACCACGGCGCCTTCGGCGTCAAGCGGATCTGCCGGGCGCTGGGGATCGCCCGTTTCTCCTTCTACGCCTGGCGGGCCGGCGAGCAGGACCGTCGCGCCCGCGAACGGGCCGAGGACCTCCTGGCCGCCGAGATCACCGTGATCCACCTCGCCTCCCGGGGCGCCTACGGCGTCCCGCGCATCCACGCGGAACTCCGCCGCCAGGGCCGGGCGGTGAACCGGAAGAAGGTGGAACGGATCATGCGCGAGCGCGGGATCACGGGTGTCACCCGCCGCCGGCGCCGCAGTCTGACCCGCCAGGCCCGCAAGCCGGTGTTCGCCCCGGACCTTATCGGGCGCGACTTCACCGCGCCCCGCCCGGGGATGCGGCTGGTCGGCGACATGACCTTCCTGCCGACCGAGGAGGGCTGGCTTTACCTGGCCACCTGCATCGACCTGGCCACCCGCGAGGTGGTCGGCTACGCGATGGCCGACCACCACCGCGCCGAACTGCCGGTGGCCGCGCTGCGGATGGCCGCCGGCCGAGGCGGTCTGGAGCGCGGCTGCGTCTTCCACACGGACCGCGGCAGCGAATATACGTCGAGTGAATTCCGCACCGAGATAAGCAAGTTGGACATGAGGCAGTCGATGGGAAGGGTCGGCTCCTGTTACGATAACGCCGTTGCCGAGAGCTTCTTCGCCGTACTGAAGGAGGAGATCGGCACCCAGGTCTGGCCCGACCGCGCCACCGCCCGGGCGGAGGTCTTCTCTTTCATCGAGACCTTCTACAACCGCAGGCGCCTACGCAAACACCCCGAGTGGGGCTACGTCACGCCACTCGAGACCCGCCAGCGGCACCGGCAAGGTCACACCCTCGCAGCGTAGACGGAAAGTGTCCAACCGCAGGGTGGAACTTCA
>NZ_JBEYVJ010000887.1:0-1291 GCF_040643935.1 Kitasatospora sp. NPDC047058
GGCCGCCGCCAAGGCGCTGGCCGGCGTGGTCGCCGACGAGCTGACCCCGCAGAAGGTGATCCCCTCGCCGTTCGACGAGCGGGTCGCGCCGGCGGTCACCAAGGCCGTCGCCGACGCCGCCCGCGCCGAGGGCGTCGCCCGCCGCTGAGCAGGCCCCCGTACGACTTCGGGCCCGGGACGCGCGTCACACGTACGCGTGGTTCCGGGCCCGCGTCGTCGCGGCTAGTGTCCGGGTCATGTTTGCTGCCTACGCCGCACGAATCGACGCCGACGACCCGCTGAGCGGGCTGGAGCTGGGCGAACTCCCCGAACCCCAGGCGCGCCCCGGGTGGAGCGTGGTGACGGTCAGGGCCGCCAGCCTCAACCACCACGACCTCTGGTCGCTGCGCGGGGTCGGCCTGCCCGCGGAGCGGCTGCCGATGATCCTCGGCTGCGACGCCGCCGGTGTCGACGAGCACGGCAACGAGGTGGTCGTCCACTCGGTGATCGGCCAGACCGGCCACGGCGTGGGGCCGGACGAGCCGCGCTCCATCCTGACCGAGCGCTACCAGGGCACCTTCGCCACCAAGGTGGCCGTCCCCACCTGGAACCTGCTGCCCAAGCCGGCCGGGCTGAGCTTCGAGGAGGCCGCCTGCCTGCCCACCGCGTGGCTGACGGCGTACCGGATGCTGTTCACCAACGCCGGCGTGAAGCCGGGTGACACCGTCCTGGTGCAGGGGGCCGGCGGCGGGGTGTCGACCGCGCTGATCGTCCTGGCCAAGGCCGCCGGCCTGCGGGTCTGGGTCACCGGCCGGGACGAGGCCAAGCGCGCCCGGGCGGTCGGGCTGGGCGCCGACGCCGCCTTCGAGAGCGGCGCCCGGCTGCCGGAGCGGGTGGACGCGGTGATGGAGACGGTCGGCGCCGCGACCTGGTCGCACTCGGTGAAGTCGCTGCGGCCCGGCGGCACCATCGTGATCTCGGGGGCCACCTCCGGCCCGAGCCCGAAGGCCGCCGAGCTGAACCGGATCTTCTTCCTGGAGCTCAAGGTGGTCGGCTCGACCATGGGCACCAAGGAGGAGCTGGCCGGGCTGCTCTCGCTCTGCGCCACGACCGGCGTCCGGCCGGTGATCGACTCGGTGCTGCCGCTGGCCGAGGCCCGCGAGGGCTTCGCCCGGCTGGCCAAGGGCGACGTCTTCGGGAAGATCGTCCTCAACCCGTAGGCCCTGTCCGGCCGATCTTGCCGGGCGCACGACGCCGGGCATCCCGCCTGGACGCACGCCCGAATCGCCCAAGTACGTCCAGTACGAGGACG
>NZ_JBEYVJ010000888.1:0-1290 GCF_040643935.1 Kitasatospora sp. NPDC047058
ATCGGTCTCGGCAAGATGGGCGGCAACATGCGCGAGCGGATCCGCCGCGCCGGCCGCCGAGCTGGACGGGCCGCATCGACAACGCCTCTCTCGGCACCGCGGCGGGCCTCGCCTGGCTGCTCCAGCCGTGGGCCATGGTCGGCGCCGGCGCCGCCACCGTCGTCGACGCCGACCTCTCCTCCCTCTCCGACTGGCTCGCCCTGACCGGCTACTGCCTGCTCGCCACCCTCAGCCTGCTGGTCATGGAGCTCTACGCCGTCTGGGCCCCGGGCGCCGCGGAGGCCCGGCTGACCGCCCTGCGGAGCTGGCTCGCCCGGCACCAGGACCAACTGGTGATCACCCTCTCCCTGCTGGCCGGACTCTGGCTGACCGCCGCGAGCATCTACCAACTCGTCGCCTGACGATCCGCAGCGCACGCGGTCAGGCCCCGGCGGAGTCCTGGAAAGCGGCTGGCGGCCGGGGCGCGCTCCGGGCGTGGGCCCACCGGCACGGCCGGGTGTCCTGTGCGGCGATCCCGTACCCGCTGCTCGAACCGGTCCCCGTGGCGCGGGAAGATGTCCGGTGCAACGCGAACGGGAAGGAAAGCGGATGAACGGCATCCCGGCGGAGATCGACACCCCGGAGATCATGGTCGAGCTGGACGTGCTCGACCGCAACATCGCACGCATGGCAGCCGCCCAGCGGGCCAAGGGCCTGCGGCTGCGCCCCCACGCCAAGACCCACAAGATGCCGGAGATCGCCGCCCGGCAGCTCGCGGCGGGCGCCGTCGGGCTGACGGTGGCGACCATCGGGGAGGCCGAGGTCTTCGCCGAGCACGGCGCCACCGACCTCTTCATCGCCTATCCGCTGTGGATCGGGCCCCGGCAGGCGGAGCGGCTGGGGCGGCTCGGCACCACGGCGAGGATCGCGATCGGCATGGACTCCGCCGAGGCGGCCGAAGCGGCGGGCCGCCACCTGGGGCCCGCGGCGGGCGACATCGAGGTCCTGGTCGAGATCGACAGCGGCCACCACCGCAGCGGCGTCCGCCCGGAACAGGCCGTGGCGGTGGCCAAGGCGGCGGCCGGTGCCGGGCTCCGTGTCGCGGGCGTGTTCACCTTCCCCGGCCACGGCTACGCACCGGACATGCCCGCGAAGGCGGCGGACCAGGAGCAGGAGGCCCTCGGGCGGGCCGCCGAACTGCTCGCCGCCGCGGGCTTCGAGGTCACGCGGGTGAGCGGCGGCTCCACCCCGACCGCGGAGCTGACCGGGACCTCGGCGGCCACCGAGGTGCGGCCGGGCGTCTACGTGTTC
>NZ_JBEYVJ010000889.1:0-1288 GCF_040643935.1 Kitasatospora sp. NPDC047058
AGTCCGGCTCGCCCGGCGGGTCCGGGCGACCGACCCGTCCGACCCGGCCTGACCTCGGCCCGGTGTGCGCGGGCTCCTCGGGCCCGCGTACCCCGGGCCTGCGCGCTCCGGGGCCCGCGCGGCCCAGCGGCGGGCTTGCCGCCCCCGGCTCAGGTCCGCGAGGCGCCGGGCCGCTGAGCTGCCGGAGCACCGCAGAGCCGGTGCTGGCGCGGGGCAGCCACCGCCGCGACGCCTCACCCGGCCAGGAAGGCCGCACGGCCGCGAACGCGACCGGCACCTCGTACATCGGATAGTGGCCCGAGCCCGCCGGCATCTCCAGCTCCGCGTCCGGGTAGTGGGCCAGCCAGGTGGCCCGCATCACGGGCTCGCCCAGCACTGAATCGACCCCCGCGGTGTGGACACGCCTGAGAACGGATCTCGTTGGTCCAGGAGACAGGTGCGCCACCACAACCCCCAATGTCACCAGGCCCTCACGCGCGCGGGCCGCGAACCAACCCTGACGTACCACGGCTGACTCACCGCTGGGACGAATGCCGGAACCGCCGACCGTGGTCCTTCGGCCCGGTCCGGTCACTTCGGCAGGTCGGCGGATAGGAAGGGAGCGAGGAGCGCGAACAATGCGTCGGGGCGGTCGAGGGGGATGATGTGGCCACAGTTCTGGAGATGGTGTCCGACCAGGTCATCGGCGATGGGACGAAGTTGGCGTTCGAGCCCCATGCCGACGGGGTGAGAGCCGACGGCCATGGTGGGCATGCTCAGCCGAGCCGTCGCGACGGCGTCCTGGATCTGCTGCGCGCTCGTGGGCAGGGCCCGGTAGTAGGAGAACGCGCAGCGCAGGGCCTCGCTCCCGGTGTACGCGCGGACGAAGGCCGCACGGATGTCGTCGGGTACTCCTCTCCCGAGTGTCCCCGACGCGGTGGTAGCGGGCGGGCCGCCGACGCAGTCGTGCTCGACGTACTCGGCCTGGCGGTCGCCACGCTGTGCGGCGAGCTGATCCGCGTCCAGGTCCGCCCCCACGATGATGCCGTGGCGCGTCCGGGCGGCGGCGGGGGCGACCCCGTGCCTGGTCAGGATGTCGAGGACTCCCGGGAAGGCCGGCTCGGCGTGCGGCCAGTACGTGGGGTAGACCAGGAAACCGCGCTGCGACTGCGGCCGCCCCGCCGAGAACAACGGCGCCTCGTACCCGCCCGCCACACGGACCACGACTCCCCCAAGGCTCGGTATCGGCACGAGAGTGTGCTGCACACCCGGACGGACGGACAGGACTCACGCACGCGAGGCCGACGAC
>NZ_JBEYVJ010000890.1:0-1286 GCF_040643935.1 Kitasatospora sp. NPDC047058
GCCTGGGCGGGCACCACGCCCGCCACCAGGGCGGCGCCGGCCGCCGACGAGCTCTTGAGGATCGATCTGCGCGCGATGGTCATCGAACGTCACTCCCCCGATCGGCTTCTGACTTTGTCGGACTCTAAACGACATGAACATGCAAAGTCGATCGTTTGGACGATCCCTGCCGCAGATCGATGCGGGGACGTCCCGGCCCCTACCGGGAAGAACCCGGACGAAACGAACCGGGTCTCCGGGCGGGCACCGCGTGGGCCTACAGTGGGTGACGTGAGCACCGGAGGTCCCGCGGCCCCGGGGCTCGACACGGTGCGGCGGCGGCTCGGATCGGAGCTGTTCGCCCGGGTGGCGGGTCCCCACGGGCCGGCGGTACGCAGTCGCATCCACGAAACGCCCGGTCCGCGCTGGTTCGGCCCGGAGCGTCCGATCCGCGCCGTGCACGGCGACGCCTCGATGTTCGTCGGCGGGGTGCGGGCCCTGCTGCTGCAGTCGCTCCACCCGGTGGCCATGGCGGCGGTCGCCGCCCATTCCGGATACCGGAGCGACCCGTGGGGCCGGCTGCAGCGCACGAGCACCTTCCTGGCGGTGACGACGTTCGGCACCGCCGACGACGCCCGGCGCGCGGTCGACCGGGTCCGGGAGGTGCACGAGCGGATCCGCGGCACCGCACCGTCCGGGCAGCCGTACCGGGCCGCGGATCCGCACCTGCTCGGCTGGGTCCACGCCGCCGAGGTCGACAGCTTCCTCCGGGCACACCGGAGGTACGGCGCGGAGCCGTTGGACGAGGCGGCCTACGACGGCTACGTCGAGGACGCCGCGACCGTGGCCGCGGCGCTCGGCGTCGTGGACCCCCCGCGTGACCAGCGGCAGCTGGCGGCGCTCCTCGCGGCGTACCGGGCGGAGCTGCGCGGCACGGCGGCCGCCCGCGACGTCGCGCGGTTCATCCTCCTCCGGCCGCCCCTGCCGTGGGCCGCCCGCCCGGCGTACGGGCTGCTGGCGGCCGCGGCGGTCGGCCTGCTGCCCGGGTGGGCCCGGCGTGAGCTTCACCTGCCGTGGGTCCCGGTCGTCGAGGACCCGGTCGTACGGCTGGGCGGGCTCGGTGTCACCAGGACGATCCGCTGGGCCATGACCCCGCCGCCCGAGGCTGCCCGGGCGGTGGGGTCGGCGGGGTCAGCGGGCGGCGGAGCCGGGCGCCCGGCGGCTCGCCCGCGGTAGTGGGCGGTCAACGGGGCGAGGCGGGGCGGGGCCCTGAGCGCGGGCCGGCCCGACCGGGTGGTGCCGGCCGC
>NZ_JBEYVJ010000891.1:0-1285 GCF_040643935.1 Kitasatospora sp. NPDC047058
GCAGGCGCCGAGGATGAGGTAGTCCTCCATCTCCTCGCCGAGCTTGGCCCGCATCGTGGCCCGGATGTCGATCTCGGCGCCGGCCAGGACCAGGCGCTGTGCCCCGGTGGTCCGGACCAGCGGGCCGGGCAGCCTGGCGGCGAGGTCACGGCCGAGCAGCGCCATGCCGGTGGCGCCGACGGCCACCGCGCCGATGCGCGCCCCGTGCGGCAGGCCGGCGACCAGCGCCTCCAGGGCGGGCAGCAGCCGCCCGAGCAGCGTGTCGGCGTCGTGGCCGGAGTCGGCGATCCGCGCGGGGGCGGGGAGCTCGCGGGTGCGCGCGGCGCCGAGGTCGGCGGTCTGCCCGGCCGGTGCGAGGGCGAGCCGCACCCCCGTGCCGCCGACATCGATGCCGACCACCCACGAGGAACCGAACGGGACGGTCGCGGCGGGCGGACGGTCCACTGCGCCTCCCTCGGTGCCGGCCCTCCGGCCGCGAGCAGTCCTTTTCGGGCACGGCACCGCATGGTGACGCCGCATCAGGCATCATGCCGCGTCCGGGGACTCCGCGAACCGCCGCGGGCAGCGGCGCCGGTCAGCCGCCGGTGCCCCTCGGCTTCTCGTCGTCCACGATCTCGGCGTCGACGACCTCCTCCTCGCCCGGGGCACCGTCGCCCGGGGCGCCGTCGGCGGGGGCGGCGCCGCCGGCGGCCGCCTGGGCGTACATGGCCGTGCCGATCTTCTGGGCGACGAGGGCGGCGTGGTCCAGGGCGGTACGGATCGCCGTGGTGTCCTCGCCCTTGAGCTTCTCCTTCAGGTCGGCGAGGGCCGCCTCCACCTCGGTCCTGACCTCGGCGGGCACCTTCTCGGGGTTGTCGGCGAGGAGCCGCTCGGTCGAGTAGACGAGCTGCTCGGCCTGGTTGCGGGTCTCGGCCGCCTCCTTGCGGCGGCGGTCCTCCTCGGCGTGCTGCTCGGCGTCGCGCATCATCCGCTGGATGTCGTCCTTCGGCAGCGCCGAGCCGCCGGTGACGGTCATCTTCTGCTCCCGGCCGGTACCGAGGTCCTTCGCCGCGACGTGCATGATGCCGTTGGCGTCGATGTCGAAGGTGACCTCGATCTGGGGCAGGCCGCGCGGCGCCGGCGGCAGGCCGGTCAGCTCGAACATGCCGAGCTTCTTGTTGTACGCGGCGATCTCGCGCTCGCCCTGGAACACCTGGATCTGCACCGACGGCTGGTTGTCCTCGGCCGTGGTGAAGATCTCCGAGCGCTTGGTCGGGATGGTCGTGTTGCGCTCGATCAGCTTGGT
>NZ_JBEYVJ010000892.1:0-1282 GCF_040643935.1 Kitasatospora sp. NPDC047058
GGCGCCGCGGATCAGCTGGGAGAGGCTTCCGATCGCGCCGTCGGTGCGCTCGTGGAGATAGCCGTCGAGTTTCACCAGGCTGCCGGGCTTGTGCCGGTGGAGCCGTAGTGCGTCTTCGAGGGAGGCGACCAGGTTGCGCCAGTTCTGGCGCTGTGCGCCGGTGCCGTAGGCGAACGGCTCGGTGTCGGTGACGGTGTAGCGGCCGGCGATCTGCTGTCCGCGCACCCCGGCGAACAGGCCGCTGGCGGCGACGTCGATGCCGGCCAGCACGAAGGTGGCGGGGATGCGCTCGGAGAGGTATTTGAGCTGGTCGGAGGCTTCGGCTCCGGCCTGGGTCGCGAGATTGAGGTTGTGGATCTCGTCCACCAGGGCGAGTTCGACGCGCATCTTGATCAGCAGGTCGCAGACCGCGTTGGTGATGGACGTCTGCGTCTCCTGGCGGAAGACCGGGATGCCCAGGAACCGGGCGAACTCGATGGCGAGCATCTTCGGAGTGGCCCGGGGCGGGACGGTGACGTAGACGACCGGCAGGCGTCCCGCCGCGGCCGGGCCGAGTCGCTTGCGCACCAGGAGTTCGTGGTTGCGGCCCAGCTGGGCGATGGCGGTGGTCTTCCCGGTGCCGGCCTGGCCGGTGACGATCAGGCCGCGGCGGCCGGAGATCTGGTGCCGGTTGAGCAGGACCAGCCGCCGTCCGGTGGTGAACACGTCGCGGACGGTGGGGGTGGCCACGATCACGAGTCGGGAGTGGTAGTCGAGCCGGGGCTCGTTGTAGGCGAGCAGGTTCTCCTCGCCGAGGGCCTTGAAGTCCTTGAGTGAGAGCATCTGCGGGCAGGTGGGGGCGTCGTCGACGAACCGCTTCCAGCCGTCCTTGGTGGTCAGCGGATTGTGGTCGCCGTCGTGGTCGGCAGGTGGGGTCACCACAAGGGCCTTCCTTGTTCTTCGAGCGGGTTGAAGACGCCGAACGGCGTGACCGGGGCCGCTTCGTCGGCCTCTTCCGGGTCGTCGACACCGACCGCGGGCGCGGGAACCAGTTGGAGTGGTGCGGCTGTTTCGGCGGCGGCCCGGTTGCGGGCGATCACTCGCTCGGAACCGGCCGGTGGTTTCCCGGCAGTGCGGAGAAGCCGCGCGAGGACACGCGCGATCGCGGTCTCGCTGGTGTCGTCGTGGCCTTTCTCGGCGAGGAGTTGGCGAGCGTGGCGCCAGGTGAAGTCCGCGAACGGCGCCCGGACCATGGGCAGATGGGTCCACGTGGCCTCGATCCACTGCCGGGTGTCGCTTCGGC
>NZ_JBEYVJ010000893.1:0-1278 GCF_040643935.1 Kitasatospora sp. NPDC047058
GCCGCCGCGCCAGCGCCAGCACGGCCGCCGCCCGGGGTTCGCCGGGCGGCCCGACCGACGGGAGTCACCATCTTGAACAGCCCTGTCACGATCATCGGTGCCGGACTCGGCGGACTGGTCCTGGCCCGCGTCCTGCACGTCAACGGCATCCGGTCCAGGGTCTACGAGGCCGATCCCTCTCCGGCCGCGCGCACGCAGGGCGGGATGCTCGACATCCACGACTACAACGGGCAGCTCGCCCTCCGAGCCGCCGGTCTGATGGACGAGTTCCGCGCCATCGTCATCGAGGGCCGCCAGGCGTTGCGGGTCCTCGACCGGGACGGGACCGTCCTGCTGGAGAAGGCCGACGAGGACGGCGGTCGCCCCGAGGTGATGCGCGGTGCGCTGCGGCAGATGCTGCTCGACTCGCTCCCGGCCGGCACCGTGCGGTGGGACCACAGGGTCAGCGGCGTCCGCGGGCTCGGCGACGGCGGTCACGAGGTGACGTTCGCCTGCGGGTGCGCCCTCGTCGCCGGTCTGCTGGTCGGTGCGGACGGCGCGTGGTCCCGGGTCCGGCCGCTGCTGTGCGACGCCACCCCCGAGTACGCCGGCACGTCGTTCGTGGAGACCTACCTGTTCGAGGCCGACACCCGGCACCCGGCTGCGGCCGGGGCGGTCGGCGGCGGGTCGATGATCGCGCCCTCTCCGGGCAAGGAGATCTTCGCCCACCGGGAGAGCGGCGCCACCCTGCACACCTACGTACAGCTCGCCAGGGAGCGGGACTGGTTCGCCGCCATCGACTTCACCGACTCCGCGGCGGCCACCGCGCGCATCGCGCAGGAGTTCGACGGCTGGGCGCCGGAACTCACCGCGCTGATCACCGACACCGACACCGCGCCGGTCCTGCGCCCCCACTACACGCTGCCGACCGGGCTCCGGTGGGACAGGGTGCCGGGGGTGACCCTGCTCGGCGACGCCGCCCACCTCGCGGCCCCGAACGGCGAGGGCGCCAACCTCGCCATGCTCGACGGCGCCGAACTCGGGAAGTCCCTCGCCGCGCACCCCGATGACGTCGATGCCGCGCTCGCCGAGTACGAGGAGGCGATGTTCCGGCGCCCCACCGAGGAGGTCGTGTTCGAAGGTGCCGAGGTCCGCGCGATGGACTCCGAGGGCAACACGGCCCGGGATCTGGTCGACCTGATCGACGAGCAGGGCCGGTGAGCCCCGTGCACGACGTCGCGATCGTGGGCGCCGGCCCGGTCGGCACGTTCCTCGCCTGCGAACTCGCCCTGGCGGGCT
>NZ_JBEYVJ010000894.1:0-1271 GCF_040643935.1 Kitasatospora sp. NPDC047058
CAGGGGAACGGAGTTGGACGACAGCGACACGGACACGGAAGACTGCGGCACCAGGGGCCTCCTGTTGCTCGGCTGGATTCGACACCCACGAGCTGTGCGGGAGGCCCCACTTTCATGCCCAGCCGACCAGAAGATCACCCAACCGAGTCGGCAGACTCGAACTCACGATCACCAAGCTCGATAGAGCAACGGCTAGTGAGACACGTCGACAGGGCCGGCCAGGGGGACGAGCTGCAAGCGCTGGGCGGGGTTGCAGGCCCCGCCGAACGCCGCCTCCACAACGCGGGCAAGGGACGGAACGGAACTGAAGGACCGGCATGACCTCGAAGCAGCTGTGGCGCTGCGGGCTTGGGGCGCTCGTCGGTCCAGCGCGGGGCGACCTGCCAGCGCCCGAGGGATGACGCACCTCGGAAGCCCCGGAGCCGTTCCGAAATCCGATGGATCCTCCGCCCGCAAACAAGACACAATCCCGGGGAACCGCAGCGAGGAGGATCTGTTTGGACGTGTTTGCGTGTGCCGGGTGCTGCACCGAGTTGACGGCACCGGTGACCCGGGTCGCGCTCCCCGTCCACACCCACCACGGGGCCTGGGAGGAACTCCATCCTGCGCTGATGGAACCGGCGACGTACGCCGTCGACCCACGGCCCACCGGACCGCCCTGGCGGCGGTGGGAGGAAGTCGGAGAGGAAGCGGCTGCCCGGCAGGGGGTGTATGCGCCGGTGTACTCCGTCTCCTTCGGCGCGCGGGGCAGGATCGTCATCGCGCCCGGTGATTCCCGGTCGATGGCTCTGGTCCTGGAGAAGTGCGAGGGCTACTGCCGGGGCGTGGACGGCCGGGCCGGGCCCAATCTGGCCTGTACGGGGTGCGGACGGGCCGTGGCAACCCGGATCGACGACTCCGGCTCGTGGCAGACGGTGTGGCTGGAGCCCGACGCGGTCGTCCGCCGTCCCTCGGGGCTCCGGGCCGACCCCCTGCCCGACTGGGCGGACCTGGAGCTTGCCGAACACCGCGTCCCGCCCGTCGAACCCGACGGGTCGTGGAGCCGACGCTGGGAGGCCGCGGTCGGCGTCGCGCTGGCCCACCTCGTGGCGGCCACCGAGAACCACCCGGTGACCCTCCCCGCCGGTCCCGTCGCCGAGCTGCTCGGCCACGCCGTCGCCCGCTGTCTCCCGCCCGGGACCCCCGGAGGAACTGGCCCTGCCCACCGACCGGCCCCGCCCGGCCCGGATGAGCCACCGCGGCAACACCGTCCCGTTCACCGTCCCCGCCGC
>NZ_JBEYVJ010000895.1:0-1260 GCF_040643935.1 Kitasatospora sp. NPDC047058
GCGCCTCCGGCGGGGCGTCCGCGAGCAGCCGGAACCGGACGGCCCGGTCCTGCACGGCGACCCGCTCCAGGACGGCGGCCGGCGGCTCGCCGTCCGGTGCCGGGACCAGCCGGACGCGCAGCACGCCCGCGCCGTACAGCAGTTGGCCCAGCGCGCCGTCGGGGCCGGTGCGGTAGAGCGTGCGGAGCGACTCGTGCCGCTCCAGCAGCGCCCGCACCGCCGCGCCGAAGGCGGCCGGCCCGACCGGGTGGCGCAGCTCCACGGGCAGCGCGATGTTGAAGTAGTGGTCGTCCGGGGCGTACCAGGAGATCGGTGCCCAGATCGTCCGCTGCCCCCAGGTCGCCGGTGCGGCGCCGTGGCTGAGCCCCTCGAAGCGGACCTCCAGCGTTCCGTCCTGCAGTGTCCCGTCCTCCGACCGCCCGTTCCCGGTCCGCCCGTTCCCGAGCCGGCCGTTCTCCCGCCATGTGCCGTCGTCCATCGGCATGTCCCCCGTCACCGCGTCCACCCGAAGTGGTTCAGACCAATAGGTGGCACCGGATCCTAGGCCAACGGCCCGCGCCCGGCTACCGCCCCTCCGGGCGGCGGACGCACGCACCGGAGGCCCGGCTTGCACGGGGCTGCCTCAGAAGCCGGGCACGACGGCGACCGGGCACCCGGCATGGTGCAGGACGGCGTGCGCGACGGGGCCCAGCCGGCCCGCCGGGGTGACGGGGTGGCGGCCGACGACCAGCAGCCGGGCCTTCGACGAGGCCTCGACCAGCAGCATCCCCGCGCCTGCCGGCTCCGTGTCCGGCACGACCTCGACGTCCGGGTGAGCCGCGGCCCACGGTTCGAGGACCCGCGCGAGCAACGCGGCCTCGTCGGCCCGGTATCCGGCGGCGGCCTGCCGCCGGGCGCGGCCCGGGAAGGCGTGCACCGCCCGCAGCGGCAGGCCGTAGCGGCGGGCGGCGCCGAAGGCGAACGCGAGGGCGGCCTCGGCGGGGCGGCGCGCGTCCACGCCGACCACCACGTGCTCCCGCGCCCCCGGCCCCAGGGGCTCCGCCGGGAGGACGACGGTCGGACACCCGGCCCGGGCGGCGGCGTGCAGGGCGGTGGAGCCGACGCGCAGGTCCGGGAAGCCGCCGTCCCCGCGCGCCCCGAGCACCAGCAGTTCGGCGTCCTCGGCGGCCGCCAGTGGTACTTCCAGCGGTACGTCGAGCACCTGCCGGCCGCCGGGGAGATCGTCCTGTTCGACCGCAGCTGGTACAACCGCGCCGGGGT
>NZ_JBEYVJ010000896.1:0-1259 GCF_040643935.1 Kitasatospora sp. NPDC047058
CTCGGAGTGCCTCACCGGCGACGTGTTCGGCTCGGACCGGTGCGACTGCGGCCCGCAGCTGCGCGAGTCGGTCGAGCGGATCGCCGAGGCGGGCCGACCGCTCACGCCACATCACCTTCCGCGCCGGATGCCCACGACGGGCGCCGCTTGCCGCCCGCGAGAGTTTCATCATACGCTGAAACTAGTTTCCACACGCGATGAAATTAGAAGGCGGGCGATGGCGGCGGTATGCGCACGCCCGGAAACGGGTGGCCCACGACGTCCGGCCGGCCACCCCGCCCGCCTCGTCTGCCCCCGTCACCCCCGACCCCGACTCCCCCCAGCGGAGCAGCCACCATGGCCACCACACCGTCCACGCCGACACCATCCGCCCACCACCCCGGCCGAACCCCGGGCCGGCTGCTGCGACCGGCCGCCGTCTGCGCCGGCCTCCTCGCGAATCTCCTGTACCTGCTCGCCCTCACCGACATCGCCGGCTACGACCTGAGGACTCCTGCGGTGTTCGGCCAGCCGGTCCAGTCCGTCACGATCACCCTGGTGACCCTCTCCTCCGTCGTCCCCGCGCTACTCGGCTGGGCGCTCCTGGAGCTGCTGGAGCGGCGCCTCCCCCAGCGCGCGACGGCCCTCTGGACCACGCTCGCGGTCCTGCTGCTCGTCGGCGGACTCCCCTACGACGGAGCCGGTGTCACCACCACCGACCAGCTCCTGCTCGCCCTGATGCACCTGATCGTCGGCGCCGCGGTGATCCCCGCGTTCGCCATCACCTCACTGCGCCGGCCCTGACCCACCACCCGGCCCGCCCGGGCCGCCTGCACCTCACGGAGACACCCATGACCATGGCCTACATCGCCCACCCCGACCGGCAACAGACCCTCGAATGGATCGACGGCGGACTGCTCACGCTCCTGCTCGACGGCCAGGCCACCGAGGGACAGCTCACCGTCGGACTGTTCGACGTCCCCAAGGGCGAGGCCCCGCCCATCCACCTCCACACCCGCGAGGACGAGGTCTTCGTCCTCCTCAAGGGCGAGGCCCTCGTCTGGGTCGGGGACGAATGCCACAGGCTGTCCGCAGGCGGCGCCGTCTACCTGCCGCGCAGGATCCCCCACGGTTACCGCATCACCTCCGCCCGCGCGGACCTGCTGCTCATCGCCACCCCCGCAGGCATCGAGGAGATGTTCCGGCACGCCGGACGCGACGGCCATCCGGGTCGTGTCGCCGTCCTTCCAGACGGAGTCGTGTCCGGTGTGGCCGTTGTA
>NZ_JBEYVJ010000897.1:0-1253 GCF_040643935.1 Kitasatospora sp. NPDC047058
GACGGGTGCTCTCCCGTCCGGCGCGGCGGCCCGGGAGCAGCCGGCCTCCGCCCGCCAGACGGGGGCGGTGTGCTGGCCGCGCTGGGTGCGGGCGGCCGCGAGGGCCTCATCGAGCCGGTTGTCGAGCCGGGCGCAGTCGGCTGCCGCCGGGACCGCACGTGCCACCGCCGCCGCCGGGCCGTGGAACTGCCCCAGGACCGCCATCAGGCGTGACAGGCACCGCTCGCGCGGCAGCTCGCCGGCGTCCGCCGCCCCGACGATCGCACTGCTGAGGAGCAACCCTGCACTGAGGGCACTGTCGTACGAGAAGGCGCGTTCGAAGGCTGTCCGGCCCCACTGCTCCGCCTCGGCGTAGCGGCCGTCGGCGAGTGCGAGCAGTCCCCGGTCCAGCTCCGGCCGGTCCTCGGGCGTCAGTTCCGGTACGGCGGAGCTCAGTTCGTCGAGCCGGCCCAGGTTCACGGCGGTGCCGGCTCTCAGGTTGGCCGCGGTCGACAGCGGGAGGGGGGACCGGCTGAAGGGGAGAACGAACAGGATCCGGCCGGTGCCGAGCGGCCCGCGGAGCGTGGAGGCGATCCGCACGACCGTCGCCGCGAGGAAGGCGGCCCCCATCGGCCACGTCGTGGTCCCGGACAGCAGCCACACGCCGAT
Organism: Kitasatospora sp. NPDC047058; assembly: GCF_040643935.1. Taxonomy (NCBI): domain Bacteria; kingdom Bacillati; phylum Actinomycetota; class Actinomycetes; order Kitasatosporales; family Streptomycetaceae; genus Kitasatospora; species Kitasatospora sp. NPDC047058. The sequence goes on from NZ_JBEYVJ010000897.1 coordinate 649, forward strand.
GACGCCCTGGAGGCCGACGGACAGGGCCGAACCCGCCCACAGGCGCAGCCGCGCCAGGGGCGCCTGAGCCGCGTACCAGCAGACGTGCAGCGGGCCGGGCACGGCCCTCAGCTGGACGAGCGCCTTGCCGATCGTGGCTTCGGCCAGGATCCGACCGTTTCCGAGGCTCACGAACCTGATCTTCTTGCTCTGCAGCGGGGCGGTGAGCAGGACCCAGACCTGGGTCAGCAGCGCGGACAGCAGGTAGCCGGCGAAGCCGAGGAGCAGGGCACGGCTGAGTTCGGACTCACCGACAGCGGCCAGGAACAGAGCGGTCACCGACAGGACCGCGAACACACGCCAGAACACGTTCATCACAGCCCGACAGCTTCCGGCACGAAGCCGCTTGCGGGAAGTATGCGTGACCCACCTGTGATCATGCATTTTCCCAGGTCACCGCCACCGTGGGGCGGCGGGTACGCACCCGTGCCCCGCCGCCTTGGCGGTCCGCACGAGCGGGAGGGTGGCGTGGGCCGCGGTGGTGTCGGGGCTCGCGATGGAAGGGCAGGTGCCACCGCGTGCGCCGGTCCTGGCGCCTGACGGATCGTTGCGCGGGGCCGAGGCGG
>NZ_JBEYVJ010000898.1:0-1251 GCF_040643935.1 Kitasatospora sp. NPDC047058
GGTGGGGGGAAGCCGACACGGAGGGGACGTCTGTGGTGGCTGCTCCTTGTTGTGGTCCCGGTGAGTGCTGTGGTCCCGGTGAGTGCAGAACGGACGGGAGAGCCAGGCACAGGGCTGCTGCGATGCAGGCCGCGGTCGCGCCCAGGGCGCGCCGGCGGTGGCGGCGCCGGTCGGCGCGTCTGCGGATCTCCGCAGCGGGCAGGGTCGATGCGGGCATCTGCGTGCCGAGCAGCCGCAGCCGGTCGGCGAGGGTGTCGTGGACGGGGTCAGACACGGAGCTTTCCTTCCTCGCTGGTCGGGGTTCGGCCGGCGAGTTCGGCCGCGAGCGCGGTCCGGCCGCGGGCGAGGCGGCTCTTGACGGCGCTGACGCTGGCGCCGGTCTCGGCCGCGACCTGCTCGACGGAGAGGTCGCACATGTGGTGCAGGACCAGGGCGCTTCGCTGTGCCTCGGGCAGGTCGCGGAGCGCGGTGACCAGCATCAGGTGCTCCTCGGTGGGCGGCTCGACTGTGAGTGGTTCTTGGCGGTGGTGGCGTCCGGCCAAGTGCAGGCCCCGGGCGAGACGCCGCCAGCGGGAGTGGGCCAGCCGCCGGGCCGTGGTCCGGATCCATGCCTCCGCGGCATCGTCCGGGTCGAAGGTGCGCCTTCGGTCCCACGCGCGGATGAAGGCCTCCTGGACCACGTCCTGTGCTTCGGGCCAGTTGCCGGTCAGCGCGTAGAGCTGCCCGGTCAGGCGGGAGAAGGACGCCGCGTAGAACGCGTCGAACTCCTGTGGCGTCATCAAGGGCTTCTCCTCCGGGGCTGTCCGTCAGCGCGCGGCACGGGCGGTGCATGGGGAAGCACTCCTCGGTCGCGGCGGTGGAGCCGTGCGTCCCGGGCGCAGCCCCCCACCCTGTACGCACGAGCGCCGCCACCGCGTCGCATCGACGGCCTATGACCTGGATCACGTGTGCGGGGTGCGACCTGCCGGGCGTCGGGAGGCGTACAGGGGTGCTGGCATCAACCGGACGCCCTCAGGAAAGGACACCGCTTCATGCGTATCCGCCCGATCATGCTCATCACCGCCACCGCCACCGCCATCGCGGCCGCGGGGGGAATGGCTACTGCCGCAACCGGCACCTCCACGCCCACCCACACCCCCACGGCCCACGGCGAGCCCTCCAGCGCGCCCACCGCCGCGGCCCACGGCTCCGGCTCGGCCGGCACCTCGGTGGTCTCCGGCACGGGCTCATCCGCCACCCCCACGACTGCCA
>NZ_JBEYVJ010000899.1:0-1248 GCF_040643935.1 Kitasatospora sp. NPDC047058
GGCCGGCGGACCGGGCGGCGGCCGGGGCGGCTCGTGGCGTCCGTGGTGGGCCTGGCCGTCGTCGGGCTCGGGGTCGCGGCGCTGGCCGCGAACGGGACGGAGACGCCGGCCGCCGAACCGGGTGCCGGCCGGCCGGTCACCACGGAGTCGTCCAGCGGACCGGCCCCGGCGCCGGCCACGCCCACCGCCGCGCCGAGCCCCACCGGGACGCCGGCCCCGTCGGCCACCCAGCGCCCCAGCGCGCGTCCCACCACCGCCTCGGCCTCGGCCTCCGCCTCGAAGAGCGGCACCCCGGCCGCCCCCACGACCACCCGCGCCCCGGACCCGGACCCGGCTCCGCCGGCCCAGCCGGCCCCGACCACGGCCCAGCCGACCAGCCCGCGCCCCTCGGCCACTCCCACCCCGAAGCCGACACAGACCTGCACCCCGGTCCTGTTCTGGTGCAGCTGAGACGGCCCGCGCCGGGTCGGCCGCGGTCCGGGCGCGCCGGCGTCAGGGGACGCGCTGCAGGCCGAGCGTCCAGGTGCGGGTGGTGTACCGGGCCGCGTCGTCGGCGGCCCGTTCGGCGAGGGTGACGGTGAGCCGGTCGGCGCCGTCCTGCTCCAGGGCGCAGATCCACCGGTACAGCCGGTCCGGCGGGATCGGGTGCAGCTCGGCGAGGACGGTGTCGTCGAGCCGGCGGCCGACGGCGCGCAGCACGCCCGCGTCGAGCACCAGGACGGTGCCGTCCGGCAGCACGACCGGCGGTGGCGTGCCCGGATCCGTCAGCAGCGGCCCGCGCTCGATGCCGCCGCCGGGCAGCAGCCGGACGACCCGGCTGCGGGTGGGGTGGGTGCGGTCCGCCTCGACCACCCGGACGCCGCTGCCGACGACGTAGTGGCCGTAGCTGCGCCAGGCGTCCACGCGGCGGCCGTCCCGGTCGTACTCCCAGGTGTCGAAGAAGTCGTAGCCCTCCAGGCCCAGCAGGAACCGGCCGCCCGGCCGGGCCGCGCCGCGTTCGCCCCGCAGCTCGGCGACCGGCATGCCGTCGGCGAGGTCCAGCAGCAGCGCCGGGCCGAGGTGGCCCCAGGCGGTGTACTCCGGCGAGTCGGTGGTGACGAGGACGCGGCCGCCGGAGATGTGGGCGGCGTTGGGGCGGCCGGTGCAGGGACGGGACCAGCGGGTGCGGCCGGTGGCGTCGGCGCAGCTGATCCGCCCGGGCCGGCCGAGGATGCGCAGGCCGTCCCGCCGGGCGAGCGGCCGGCCGGC
>NZ_JBEYVJ010000900.1:0-1247 GCF_040643935.1 Kitasatospora sp. NPDC047058
GCCACGGCGAGCAGCAGCAGGCCCGCCGTCACCCCGGCCAGCCGGTACGGCAGGGTGGCGGGGGCGTACGGCGGGAAGCACGGCAGGATGTAGAAGAGCTGCAGCCCGTTCGCCAGCCCGACCAGCCGCGGCCCGCCCACCGAGCCGAAGGCCACCACGAAGCCCACGCCCGCCATCCCGAGCGCCGCCGTCCAGGCGTGCACGGCCAGCACGGTGCCCAGGCACACCAGCGCCCAGGCGAACGGCAAGGTCAGCGACAGCGTGCGCACCCGGGCCCGTGCGCCGCCCTCCACCCGGGCCAGGATGCCGACCGCGATCGCCCCGAACAGCGCGTACGTGGCCGTCACCGGCTGGTGGAAGCCGTAGCGGAACGTGTAGAAGCCGGCGCACGCGGCCGCCGTGACCCGGACGGCGCGGTGCACGACCGCCGCACTGGGACGGGCTCGGCGCGGATGCTCCGGCCCGTCGGCTAAGCGCCGCATCGCTCCTCCGCTTCCCCTGGGACCGCTCGGCTCACCCCGTGGGCTATCCGGACCGGCCACCCACGGGCCCGCCGGCCACCCGGGACGCCGCACACCTCCACGCTAGGCGGCCGGGAGAACGCTCGCAGGCCCGCAAGAAATCCGATGACGCGGCCGGCCCTCGGACGACGCGATTGCGGGCCCGGCAGCTTTCCGCCCGTCCTCCGTGGCGAACTGCAGCAGCGGGCGCGAAGCGCACCTGTCATCCGGCAGGGAACAGCGCATTGGCAAGGAGCGTCGGCCGGGAGAGCCCGGAGCAGCTCTACCGTGCCACCGACCAGGCCTTTCCGCACCGGGCAGGCACCGCCCGGCCGGTCCCCCGGCCCACCGGCGCAGAGACCGGTCAGTCCGCTGCCGAGCGGCCTGTTTCCAGGGCGGCCTGGGCGTCGGTCAACGCCTGCTCCAGCGCCTCGCTCCTCGCCTGCCAGCGGCCCAGCGCCGCACGGAGGGCCTCACCGGTGGCGAAGCCGTCGAGAGCGGCCGCGGCAGCGGTGCCGGAGCGGGTGCCGGTCCCGCCGAGTTCCGCGCCCTGCTCCGCAAGCCCCCCAGCACTCCGGTGATGTTCTCGCCACTGTCCGCCGAATCGCTCATGGCCTGCCACTCCCCCTGATTGCCGACAGTGCGCTCAAATTAGTGCCGTATCAGGCAACGTTCGCCTCGTCGTGACGTGTCGCCCGGTTGCTGAGCCGGGCGGCACCGGACCGTCAGAATGATCACGTGGCTGAA
>NZ_JBEYVJ010000901.1:0-1240 GCF_040643935.1 Kitasatospora sp. NPDC047058
CCTCCACCAGGCTCCGGCGGCGTCGGCCGGCCGGGAGGCGGGCATGCCGTGGGCGGCGAAGTCCCGGTAGAGCCTGGGATGCGAGCGGCCGTAGCGGTAGAGCTGGCGCGCGATGGCGCGGGTGTCGCCGCGGAGCCGGTAGTGCACGACGGCCCGGGGTGCGAACGCCAGCCGGTGTCCCGCGAGTTGGGCGCGCCAGAAGAACTCGACGTCGTCGCCGCCGTAGCGGTAGCTCTCGTCGAAGCCGCCCAGCCGGCTCCAGAGCGCTTTGTGGAAGCCGCAGTTGGCCCCGGCGGGGTAGGGCAGGAAGCCGAAGGTGTCGAGCAGGGCGTCGGCCTCCTTCGGCGGGCGCGCCGCCAGGGCGACGTGGGCGTTGAGCAGACGCCGTTCGAGTGCGCCCCCGACGGCCGGGCTGGTCCGCAGGGCGTCGACCAGGCCGGCCATCCAGCCGGGGGCCACGACGTCGTCCGCGTCGCAGCAGAGCACGAACTCCCCCTGCGCCGAGCGGCAGCCGAGGTTGCGCGCGCGGTTGACCCCGCGCGTCCCGCCGGCGTCGACCACCCTGAGCCGCGGGATCCGCTGCTGCCAGGAGGCCAGGAGCGCGCGGGTGCCGTCGGCCGAGCCGTTCTCGACGACGACGAGTTCCCACCGGTCCGGGTAGGTCTGCCGGCGCAGCGCGTCCAGCTGGGCGGCGATCGTCGGCTCGGCGTTGCGCGCGGGCATGACGACGGAGACCAGTTCCACCGGGCGGACGTCCCCGTTCACCCGGAGCTCCGGGCGGCCGGAGCCGCGGCCAGGACGGCGGCGGTCACCGCGGCCGTGTCGCGCAGGTCCGCCAGCACCGTGCGGGCTCCCGCCTCCCGCAGCGCGGCGGTGCTGCTCGTGCCCGAGGCGACGGCGATGACCTGTGAGCCGCTGCGGAGCGCCGCGTGCACGTCCTGCGGGGTGTCGCCGACCAGGACGGTGCTCTCGGGGCCGAAGCCGGGGCCTAACGCGGCCGCCGCGCGCCGCCGGGCCACCGGGACGAGTGCGGCGCGCTCGTGCGCGTCGTCGCCGTACGCGCCCACTCCGAGGTCCAGGAGGTCCGCCAGCCCGAACAGGCCCAGCTTCAGGGCGGCGTTGGCCCGGATGTTCCCGGTCAGCACGGACTGGGTCACCTCGTGGCGGGCCCGCAACGCGCGCAGGGCCTCGGCGGCGCCGGGCAGCACCCGTCCGGCCGCCCGGAGCCCGGGGGCCAGCC
>NZ_JBEYVJ010000902.1:0-1239 GCF_040643935.1 Kitasatospora sp. NPDC047058
GGTCCGGAGCTGCGGTGATGCCCAGCTTGGCGAGTTCGGCCTGGCCGCCGTCGAAGGCGGTCAGGACCAGCGGACCCGGCACACGACCGGACCGAGGACGGCCTCACCCCGCAGCCGCTGACGCCCCGGCGGCTGGCCAACTTCGGGTTCTTCATCGGGACGGAGTTCACAGCGATCACGACGGACGGCCTCGGCCCGGCCGAGATCGCCCGGGCCGCGGCCGCCCCGGGCGGCACCCGGATCATCCCGGCCACGGGCGAGAGCACCCGGCCCACGGTGCACACCTACCGCTGTGCGCTGGCGCTGGCGGAGCTGCTGGGCACGGAGCCGGCCGTCTTCCCCGGCGGCCACAACGGGAACACCGCCTTCCCGCGCGCGACCGCACGGACGCTCAAGGCCGTCCTGGGGCGGTGACGGCCGCCGGTGCACATCCTCGGCGGGTACGCACCGTCGGTTCGGCGCGTCCGTTCAGCCCGGCCGGTTCAGCGCGGCCGGAGCCCGTCGAAGACCACCTCGAAGATCCGCTCCCGGGCCGGCAGGTCGCTCCCGAGCTGGTCCATCGTCGCGCCGGTGCCGACCAGCAGCGCGAGCAGCTCCGGCAGAGCCAGGTCCGGGCGGACCGCCCCGGCCTGCTGCGCCCCGGCGAGCAGTTCGGCCAGCTGGGCCCGGATCACCGCACTGGACTCCTGCAGGGCCGCCTGCGTGTCCACGCCGGCGGCAGCGAGTGCCTGGGTGAACTCACTCTTGCCCGCGGACTGGTCGATCACCAGCCGGAAGCACCCGAAGAAGGCCTCGGCGGGCTCGGCTTCGGCGGCCAGCCGGGCCGTCTGCTCCGCGATCGTCTCCAGTCGGCGCACCAGCACCGCTTCCAGCAGCGCCTCCTTGGTCGGGAAGTGCCGAAAGAGCGTCCCGACGCCGACCCCGGCGGCCCGGGCGATCTCCTCGGTCGGCACGCCGACGCCGCGGGTGGTGAACACCTCCGTGGCCACGTCCAGCAGCCTGGCCCGGTTACGGGCCGCATCCGCCCGCAGCGGGCGCACCTGAGCGCCGCCCATCCCTCCCACCTTTCCCCGCCGACGGCGGAGCCAGCACTGGACAACCGGAGTCGCCAGTCCGTATCGTTCAAAACCTGAGTCGCTAGTCCGATTCTAGCGACCGACGGGCTGGGGGTCGTGGGTACGCGCCCCGGCATGCCCGGTAGCCGTAGCCGTCCTTGGAGGTGCCGTGCCCCGCCCCGCC
>NZ_JBEYVJ010000903.1:0-1238 GCF_040643935.1 Kitasatospora sp. NPDC047058
GGCGGCGGGACACCCCGCCGCCGGCCCGCCGGGGGACGCGTCAGTCGTCCAGGTCCTCGTCGTCGTAGACCTCGCTGACGTCGAACCGGCAGATCAGCAGCTGCGGGTCGGCGTGCTCGAACGGCTCCGGCAGCCACTCCCCCGGCTCGGTCGGCTCGGCCGCCGCGACCCAGAGCGTCGAGTCGGCCTCCTCCAGCCCGAACTCCTCGCTGCGGGCGGCGATCTCGTCCGGCTCGTACTCGCCGAACAGCACGCCGATCGCCGCGTTCAGCCCGCCCGTGCCGCCCCCACCGGGAGTCAGCGAGCCGTCCAGCCGCTCGGCCTGGGCGCGCAGCCGCTTCGGGTCCGCGACGTGGTAGTCCCGGCGGATCAGCACGCTGATCGCCTCGGGCTGCTCGGAGCCGTGGTACCCGCCCGGACCCTCGTCGCCGGGGACCTCGAAGGGAGTGACCTCGTCGTAGACCTCGTAGAGGAGTTGGTCGTACGCGATGGCCGCCGTCGCGAGCTGCTCGTAGGCGGCGGACACGGCGGGATCGTCCGCCGCGTCGGGGCTCGACACCGCTTCCAGATGACGGTCGATGGCGGCCTTGACCGCCTCGGCGGCGGCGCGTACCTCGGCAATGGTGGGCTGCGCGGCATCAGACATGGTGCAGACGCTATCTCCCCGCGGCGCCGCTACGCACAGCGGTTGTCACCTACACCCGCGATTTCACCGCAACTTCCGTCCCGATGTCCGATCCGCGTGGTTCTGTCCCCGCGTGCGCCGGGCGCCCGTGGCGCCCGCCCGGCGCGGCCGGGCCGTCCGGGTACCGCTTGGCGGGCCGTGATCGGGGTATTCCGTGAGGAGGAGGAACGGACTTGATGCCCTGTCAGGGCCGTCCGCTCCGGGCCCGGGACGGGGCGGCGGGACGGGCCCGGCCGGCCGGTGGGAGCGCGGCCGAAAATACCCGGGCCCGTTGTCGGAGGCAGGCCGTAGGCTTGCCGGAAGGTGTCCCTCAGGAGGAGCGTTTTGACCCCAGCGAAGCCGGTCCGGCAGCCGGAGTACGAGTACCAGTCGCTGCGCATGCCGCGCGGGACCTCGCGCAACGCGGCACGCCAACTGCTCACCGACCACGCCGAGTACGGGCACTGGGAGCTGGACAGCTACGACCTCACCGGCTCCAGCTTCGCCACCGGCCTGGTCGGGCTCTTCTCCCTCTTCCCGCTGGTCGCCTTCGGCCTCTACGGCGGCGCCGTCG
>NZ_JBEYVJ010000904.1:0-1232 GCF_040643935.1 Kitasatospora sp. NPDC047058
GGGCTCCTGCCGCCGGCCGCGGGCTCGCGGTGCCGGTCATGCGGGTGTCGCCCCTCGGGGGGCCGGCATCGCGGATCAGCGGGGGAGCCGCGGCGGTGCGGTGGGGACACCGCCGCGGGGCACGGGGGCTGGGCCCGGGTGCCGGTTCGCAGCGGCACCCGGGCTGTCCTGCGTCAGCCCTGCTCGGCGGGCAAGTCGCCGTCGGGGATCCAGGAGCCGTGGATCCCGGCGGTCACCCGGCGGGGCAGGTGGACGGTGGCGACGCAGTCGAGGCCGGTCGCGTCGAGCACCAGCAGCTGCGAGGCGTCCTGCTTGAGGTCGGAGACGACGGTGAGCAGGTAGCCCTCGTCCTCGCCGGTGGCTCCGGCGGCGGGGACGAAGACGGCTTCGCCGGGCATCCGGGCGTCGCCGATGTGGCGGACGCGGCGTGCACCGGTGGCGCGGTCGTACTTGACGACGCCGTAGCCGCCGAAGCCCTGCTCGTCGGGGAAGGAGACGGCGTACTGGTAGCGGTTCTCGGTGCCCAGGTACGCCTCGTTGAGCGTCGGGAACTCCACCGGCAGGTCGTCGGTGATCTGCTCGTCGACGCTGCCGACCGCCAGGTCGACCACCCAACGGCGGTTGTAGGCACGGGCGTTGGGCTCGCTGCCGCGCTCCGGCGCGCCGATCCACCAGTTCCAGGAGAGCCGGAACCCCTCCCGGTCCACGGTGGGGCCCTCCAGGACGATGCGGCCCTGGCCGTCCTCGTAGGCGTTGGCGACGTGCAGCAGGTTGCCCGGTTCGACGGAGAACCAGCGCACCTGCGCGGCGCCGTCGCCGCCGCGGGGCATCACCCCGATGCGGGCGGGCTGCCGGTCGTTCCAGCCGTAGGGGATGCCGGAGTGGTCGGTGGGGTCGAAGGTGACGTTGCCCTCGATGAAGACCACGTGGTGGCGGGTGATGGCGAAGTCGTGCTTGAGCGAGGCGGTCGCTCCTGGGACCTCGGCGCTGTGGACGATCCCGCCCTTGGCGTCGGCGACGTAGTACGTCAGGAACGGCGGGAACGGCGAGGACCCGAAGAAGTGCAGCTCGCCGGTGACCGGGTCCTCCTTGGGGTGGGCGGTCATGGCCGAGGTCAGCTTGCCGCCGAAGTCGTACGCGCCGACGGTTTCCAGTTCGGGGGTGAGTTCGAAGGGGAGTGCGGACTCGCAGAGGGCGAGCAGGCGGCCGCCGTGTTCGATGACGTGGGTGCC
>NZ_JBEYVJ010000905.1:0-1229 GCF_040643935.1 Kitasatospora sp. NPDC047058
CACCGACTCGACGGTCACCAGCCGGCCGCCGCGGACGATCGCCACCCGGCCGCAGGCCCGCTGCACCTCGGGCAGGACGTGGCTGGACAGCAGCACCGTACGGCCTGCCGCCGTCTCCTCGGCGAGGAGCTCGAAGAACGCCTCCTGGACCAACGGGTCCAGCCCCTCGGTCGGTTCGTCCAGCACGGTCAGCGCCGGCCGGTGCTGGAGGGCCTGGACAAGCCCGAGCTTCTGCTTCATGCCGCGCGAGTATTCCCCCACCGCCCGGCCCAGGTCGGCCGGCGACAGGTCGAGCCGCGCGCAGAGTTCGGCCTGCCGCGGCACGGGCGCGCCCTGGAGGGTGGCGAGGAGGTCGAGGGTCTGGCGCCCGGTGAGTTCCGGGTAGAGCCGCAGCTCACCGGGGAGGTAGCCGATCGAGGGCGCCAGCCGCCGGTGGTCGGCTACCGGGTCCAGCCCCAGGACGCGGACGTCCCCGTCGCTCGGCCGCAGCAGCCCGACCAGGCAGCGCAGCGTGGTGGTCTTCCCCGCGCCGTTCGGCCCGAGCAGGCCGAAGACCTCCCCCGCACCGACCTCCAGGTCCAGACCGTCGATGCCGACGGTCCGGCCGTACCGCTTCGTCAGCGATCTGAGCTCGATCGCCGCCGCGCCGCTCTCGGGCATGCCGCACCTCCCGTGGTGACTGCGGCTCCATGGTGCCCGCAGCGGACCACCTCGAACCCGCAGGCCACGTCGGGAGGTCGCGCGGAGCGCCGGCGGGCGGCCCGGGCGCACGGCCCGTCGGACAGGCCATCGTGATCGCTAGCATCGGGTCATGGAATCGATCGAACGTGCAGCCGGTACCGTCATCGGGTCCGCGGTGGGCGATGCCCTCGGCGCGCCCTTCGAGTTCGGCCCTGCGGACGCGTTCACCGCGCGGTTCCCGGCGTCCGCCGCCGGCGGTGAGATGTGCGGAGGCGGTGGCTGGGATCCGGGCGAGGCGACGGACGACACGCAGATGGCCGTGCTGGTCGCGGAGTCCCTGGTCGAGCGCGGCGGGCTCGACCTGCCGGACATGTTCGCCCGTTTCCAGCGCTGGGCCGCCTCCGAGCCCAAGGACATCGGGCTGCAGACCGAAGACGTGCTGACCAACGGCCTCCCCTGGGAACTCGCGGCGGCGATCCACTTCCAGACCAACCTCCGCGCCGCCGGAAACGGCTCGCTGATGCGGGCCTCGACGTCGGCGGTCCACT
>NZ_JBEYVJ010000906.1:0-1227 GCF_040643935.1 Kitasatospora sp. NPDC047058
TAGTGCCGTATCAGGCAACGTTCGCCTCGTCGTGACGTGTCGCCCGGTTGCTGAGCCGGGCGGCACCGGACCGTCAGAATGATCACGTGGCTGAACGTGTGCAGGTCCGTGAGATCGATGACGACGAGGGCAGACGGCTGTTGCGGATCGTCCGCCGGGGCACTGGGTCGGTGGTGACCTGGCGCCGGGCCCAGATGGTGCTGCTGTCCGCCCAGCGCATGCCCGTGGCGAAGATCGCCGAGGTCACGTTCACCAGCGCGGACCGGGTCCGCGACGTGATCCACAACTTCAATGCCGACGGCTTCGACTCGCTCTACCCGAAATACAAGGGCGGGCGGCCAAGGACGTTCACTCTGCCCGAGCGCCGCGAGATCAAGAAGATCGCCAAGTCCAAGCCGGCCGAGCACGGCCTGCCGTTCTCGACCTGGAGCCTGGCCAAGCTGGCCGACTTCCTGGTCGCCGAGGGGGTGGTCGACGACATCAGCCACGAGGGCCTGCGCATCCTGCTCCGCGAGGAGGGCGTCTCCTTTCAACGCGTGAAGACCTGGAAGACCTCCCGCGACCCCGACTACGCGACGAAGAAGGCCCGCGTCGAACACCTCTACGCCATCGCTGACGGCGAGGTCATACCCGAGGAAGGCGAGCCCGAAGTCATCTTCTGCCTCGACGAGTTCGGGCCGCTCAACCTCCAGCCGCACCCCGGTCGGCAGTGGGCCGAACGCGGCGGCAAGGGCAAGGACTCCGACCGCGAGCCCAGACCCCGGCGGCGGGCTACCTACACCCGACCGCACGGCGTCCGACACCTGTTCGCCGCCTACGACCTCGCCAAGGACCAGCTCTACGGCCACGTCAAGAAGACCAAGAACCGCTCCAAGTTCCTGGAGTTCTGCCGCTACCTGCGCTCGCTGCACCCGGCGGACGTGCGCATTGCAATCGTCTGCGACAACTACTCGCCGCACCTGACGACGAAACGGTGCCAGCGGGTCGGAACCTGGGCGGCGGCGAACAACGTCGAGATCGCCTACACCCCGACCAACAGCTCCTGGCTCAACCGGATTGAGGCGCAGTTCACCGCTCTGCGCTACTTCGCCCTCGACGGCACCGACCATCCCAGCCATAAGGCCCAGGGCAGCATGATCCGCCGCTACATCATCTGGCGGAACAAGCACGCCGCCGATCAGCGCCTACGCGAAGTCGTCACCAGGGCCAACATTGCCTGATACGGCA
>NZ_JBEYVJ010000907.1:0-1226 GCF_040643935.1 Kitasatospora sp. NPDC047058
GAGAGTTCGGACGACGGCTACCGCTCCCGCACCGCCGACCTGCTGCGCACGGACAACAACCGGATCACCCTGACCGAGTTCTCCGGCGGCGTGCTACGCCACACCGCCCGCAGCCCCTGGAACGCAGGGCCGTAGCCGTACGACGCGCCTGCGCCGGCCTCGTACATACCGCTGACGTCCACGGCCGTGGCGTCGCGCGGAGGCCAGACCGCGAAGTCCTCCTCCGCGGCCGCCGCGTCTCCGGCAGGGGCGACCACGCCGCTCGCGTGCTGCGCCCAGTCCCGCTGTCCGTCGGGGCGGGAGAAGATGTCGGCCGTCCGGCGTCCGTCCGCGTCGGCATCGCCGACGACGACCTGCACCTGGACACCGGAGCCGTCCGCGGGCAGCACCAGCGGTGCCTGCAGCGTCAGTTCCTCCAGCAGGCCGCAGCCGACCTGGTCACCGGCGCGGACCACCATCTCCACGAAACCGGTACCCGGCAGGAGCACCGCCCCGCCGACCGCGTGATCGGCCAGCCACGGGTGCGTCCGCACGGACAGCCGCCCGGTGCAGACCAGGCCTGCGCCACCGGCGAGTTCGACGGCCGCGCCGAGCAGCGGGTGCCCCACCGCGCCCAGGCCCAGGGACACCGCGTCCCCGCCGAGGGCCGGGGCAGCCGCACGCGGCCAGTAGCGCTCGTGCTGGAAGGCGTAGGTCGGCAGCTTGACCAGGTCGGCGGAGGGCAGCACGGCCGTCCAGTCGACCGCCACGCCGTTGACGAAGGCCTCGGCCAGCGAGGTGAGCAGACGCTGGGCGCCACCGTCGTCGCGGCGCAGGGTGCCGCAGACGGCGGCCGGCACCGAGGCGGAGTCGAGTCCGACCTCTTCCAGCGTGTCGTTCATCGCCCCCATCAGGACCGGGTGCGGGGTCACCTCCACGAACAGCTGGTGGCCCTGGCCGGCCAGCGTGCGGACCGCGCGGTCGAAGTGCACCGTCGCGCGCAGGCTGGCGTACCAGTAGGCGGCGTCCAGCTCCTCACCCGTCAGCGTCTCGCCGGTCATCGCCGACACCATCGGGACCCGGCCCCGGCGCGGCGTCACACCGGCCAGGACGGAGCGGATCTCCTCCTCCAGCCGGTCCACCTGAGCGGAGTGCGAGGCGTAGTCCACGGCGACCATCCGGGCGCGCACGCCCTCCGCCTCGAACTCCGCCTTCAGCTCCTCCAGGCCCTCCGGATCGCCCGAAAC
>NZ_JBEYVJ010000908.1:0-1226 GCF_040643935.1 Kitasatospora sp. NPDC047058
GGCCGGTCAGGCGGCCGGGCCGCTCCGCCGGGCCGCCGGGCCGCCGCTCCGCCGGCCGATCACCGCATCATGTACACGCTGTCCATGAACTCGATGATCTGCTGGTCCGTCAGGCGCTGGCCGTTGCGGTGGCCCATCGCCAGGTCGGCCTCGCTGATCATGCCGACCAGCCGCTCGCCGTCGATGACCGGGATGCGGCGGATCTGGTGCTGCTCCATCTTCTTCAGCACCGTGTCCATGCTGTCCTCGGCGCGGACGCAGTGCAGGTGGCCGGCCATGTCCATGGCCTTCATGTTGGCCGGGTCCATGCCCTCGGCAATACATCGGACCACGATGTCGCGGTCGGTGATGATGCCCTTCAGCTTCTGGTCGTCACCGCAGATCGGGAGGGCGCCGACGTTCATGTCGCGCATCATCATGGCGGCTTCGGCGAGAGTCTGGTCGGCGCGGATGCACTGGGCACCGGTGTGCATGATGTCTCGGGCAGTGGTCACTGGGACTCCTTCTCAGGTCCGCCCCCTGGATACCGGCTGTTCCGGTGCGATCACCATAAGCACCAGCCAGACCGCCCGCGAGCCCACACGGGAGCGCGAGGACCGGGCCGCGGCCACCTCCGCGGCCGATACTGGGGGCGTGACGCAGGAACTCGCCGACACGGTCGACGAAGCCGTACGGGCCAGGCCCGCCACGGCCTTGCGGCCCTACGTGGCCTGGTACTCCGGGTACCGCCAGCGCGGCATCGCGCCCGCCCGCCACCGGGGTCTGCCCTCGCCGTACCTGACCTTCATCCTCACCCTGGACGAACCGCTCACCGTGGCCGGCCACCCGGATCCGGCCCAGCCGGGCGGCGACTATCCGACCCTGCTCGGCGGGCTGCACACCTCCCCCGCGCTGATCACCCACGACGGCCGGCAGTCCGGCGTCCAGATCGCCGTGCACCCGCTGGCCGCGCGGGCGCTGCTCGGCCTGCCGGCCGGCGAGCTGGCCGGGCTGGACGTCCCGGCCGAGGCGGTGCTCGGTGCGGCGAGCGCGCGGCTCCAGGAGGAGCTCCAGTACGCCGCCGGCTGGCCGGAGCGGTTCGCCGCCCTGGACGGGGCCCTGCTGCGGGCCGCGCGGCCGTCCGGGCGGGTGCCGCCGGAGGTCGTCCAGGCCTGGCGGGCGCTGCGGCGCAGCGGCGGGGCCCTTCCGGTGGCGGCGCTGGCCCGGGAGACCGGGTGGAGCAGCCG
>NZ_JBEYVJ010000909.1:0-1224 GCF_040643935.1 Kitasatospora sp. NPDC047058
GGGGTGCCGAACAGGTAGAGGATCAGGTCCTCGTCGAGGGTGATGCGGCCGAAGTCCATGGCGACCGTGGTGGTCGTCTTGCCGGAGACGTGGCTCAGGTCGTCGATGCCGGCGGACGCGGAGGTCATGACGGCTTCGGTGCGCAGGGGGTTGATCTCGGAGACGGCGCCGACGAGGGTGGTCTTGCCCACGCCGAAGCCGCCGGCGACGACGATCTTCGCGGATGTGGTGGCGCGGGTGGGGGCGGCCGCGTTAGAGCTTGCGAAGTCCACTGAGGACCCTTTCGAGCAGCGTGACGTCGGGCTGGTTTCCGGATTCGCCGCCGGAAGCGGGCTGGTGGATGGCGACCAGGCCGGCTTCGGCCAGGTCGGCCACGAGGATGCGCGCCACTCCCAGGGGAAGGGAGAGCAGCGCCGACACCTCGGCGACGGACTTCACCTCGGTGCAGAGGGTGCAGATCCGCTGGTGCTCGGGCAGCAGTGTGGCCAGACGCTGCGGGTCGACGCTGGCGGAGACGAGCGCCTCCAGCGCGAGTTCGTAGCGCGGGCGGGTGCGTCCGCCGGTCATCGCGAACGGCCGGATCAGCGGGCCCGAGTCGTGGTCGTCCTCGAACTCCTCGACGTGTCCGGGCTCCTGGGACGGGAAGCCGGGGTCGGGGTGCTGGCCGGGGACGTGCCCGGGAGCGCCGTGGCCGGCGTGCCGGCCGGGCAGGTGGCCGCCGGCCGCCCCGCCCTGTGCCGGGTAGCCCGCCGGGGGCGTGTCGTACGAGGGCTGCGGCTGCGTGTACTGGCCGTAGTGCTCCGGTGCCTGGCCGTACTGGGGCTGGGGCTGGCCGTACTGCTGCTGCTGGCCGTACTGCTGGCCGTATTGCTGACCGTGGCCGACGACGCCGGGTGCTCCGAAGGCGTCATGGCCCGTGCCAGGGTACGGAACGCCGTACTGGCCGCTGCGGTCGTCGGGCGGTGTCACGGTTCCTCTCCTCACAGGGTGCGGCGGTGCGGTGCGAGCTCGGGCCTAGGTCCGGGCCGGTGGTGCGAAGGCCGTACAACGTCCGAACCCGAGCCCGCCGAAGCGGGCCCGGGACGGACGTGGAGGTGCTTCGAATACCAGGACGGTATCCGACGAACCGTCAGTGCAGGAGACTGCCCTGGAGTTCTGCGCGGAGCGCGGGGGTGAGGACGGCGCCGGCGCGGTCGACCAGGAGGGCCATCTCGTAGCCGACCA
>NZ_JBEYVJ010000910.1:0-1224 GCF_040643935.1 Kitasatospora sp. NPDC047058
GTCGTCGCCGCCATCCTCGACTTCGCCGCCGACCTGGCGGACGAGGGCCGCAGCCGCTTCTGCGCCGACTCTCGGCGGACGGGCCCCGCGCCGCCGGTCCGGGGCGCTACCCGGCCGATTGGGCCGGACGGGCCGCCGCCGGGCCGTCAGAGGTGCCTGACCAGCTCCGGCATCAGGTCCTGGAAGGTCCGGCCGCTGGCCGGCTGGCCGATCGCGGCCATCTGCCAGCCTCCGGCGGTGCGCTGCACCTTGGCCATGATCTGGGCGGTGTACGGGCCGCCGCCGGTGAGCGTGTAGCGGGCCAGCTCGGCGCCGGTCTGCTCGTCGACCAGGCGGCAGAACGCGTTCTCGACCTCCTGGAAGGTCTGCCCGGTGAACGAGTTGACGGTGAAGACGATCTGGTCGACCTCGGCCGGCACCCGGGTGAGGTCCACCGTGATCGACTCGTCGTCGGTGGCGTCGCCGGCCCCGCCCGTCAGGTTGTCGCCGCTGTGCCGGACCGAGCCGTCGTTGCTCTGCAGGTGCTGGAAGAAGACCACGTCCACCGGCTTGCCCTCGGCGAACAGCACCGCCGAGGCGTCCAGGTCGATCTCCTGCGAGCCCAGCAGCTTGGCGAAGAACCCCTTCTTCTGCGCCGCCCGCCAGCCGAGACCCATCCGGACCAGGCCCAGCCGCCCGCCGCCCGGCTTCTCCAGGCTCAGTTTCTGACCCTTGGCCAGCGAAACGCTCATTCGTGCCCTCCTCGTTCCTCCACCTGCGCGCTTGAATCTACAACACTGTAGAGATGGCCTCGCAGCGGTCACCCCGGCAGACGTTCCAGCAGCGCGCAGCACCCGTTCCTGGAAGACCCCGTACCCCGTCACTCACGGGATCGACACCACCTGACGCCCTCCCGACCCCGAAGGGGCGGGATCCGGCCGCGGCGCAGCAGCCGTCCGGCCGTCAGCCGGTCCGTTCCAGCCGTACCAGCGCGTCGACCGCCTCGGTCCGGCCGGCGGCGTCACCCCCGGCCTCCCCGGCGCCGCAGCGGTGACCGACCTGAGTGCCGACCGGGCGGCGGACCCGCTCGGCACGGACGGCGTTCAGGCCGGTGCCGGCGAGGTCGGCGAGGACGTCGTCCGGGGTGAACAGGACGCGCGGGTCCTGCGGACCGCCGACGCCCTCGGTCAGGTTGGTGGCGTCGTGGCCGACCACCAGCAGCGTGCCGCCGGGGGCGAGCGCGGC
>NZ_JBEYVJ010000911.1:0-1216 GCF_040643935.1 Kitasatospora sp. NPDC047058
CCCCGCAGCCGGCCTCGTCACCGGCCCGCACGGCCAGCTCCACCAGCCCCGTGCCGGGCACCAGCACCACGCCGCCGACCCGGTGGTCGGCGAGCCAGGGCTGCGCCTTGAGCGACAGGCGGGAGGTGAACACCAGCCCGTCGGAGTGCGGAAGCTCCACCATCGCGCCGAGCAGCGGATGATCGGTACCGGCCAGCCCGAGGGAGGTGGCATCGGTGGGGGCGTCGGTGGCCTGGAGCCAGTAGTGCTGGTGGTCGAAGGCGTACGTGGGCAAGTCCACGCGGCCCGACGTGGCCCCCTCGGGAAGGATGCCGGACCAGTCGACGGGGACGCCGCGCACGAACAACTCGGCCATCGACGTGAGCAGACGGCGCAGGCCGCCGTCCTCGCGACGGAGGGAACCGGTGACCGTGGTGCCGGTGTCGTCGAGGATCTCGGTGATCGGCTGGACCAGCACCGGGTGGGCGCTGACCTCGACGAAGACGCCGTGGCCCTGCTTCAGGAGGGCGGCGACCGCGGGGCCGAAGCCGACCTGGCTGCGGAGGTTGCGGTACCAGTAGCCGCCGTCCAGGACGCCTTCGTTCTCGATCCACTCCCCCGTGACGGTCGAGTAGAACGGGATCGACGGGGCCTTGGCCGTGACTCCGGCGAGGGTGTCGGCGAGCGTGTCGCGGATGTCCTCGACATGCCGGGTGTGGGAGGCGTAGTCCACCGCGACCCGCCGTACCCGGATCCCGTCGGCGGCCAGCGCCTCCAGGGCCTCGTCCAGCGCCTCGGCGTCACCGGCGATCACCACGGAGGACGGCCCGTTGACGGCGGCGACCTCCACGCGGCCCGCCCAGCGCTTCAACCGCCCGGCCGCCTCGCCCTCGCTCAGCGCGACCGAGGCCATGCCACCCCGCCCGGCGAGCTGCCCGGCGATGGCCTGACTGCGCAGCGCCACCACCCGAGCCGCATCCTCCAACGACAGGGCACCCGACACACACGCGGCCGCGATCTCACCCTGCGAATGCCCCAGCACCGCATCGGGCTCGACACCCACCGAAGACCAGACGGCCGCCAGACCCACCATCACCGCGAAACTCGCCGGCTGAAGGACGTCGACCCGCTCCATCAGACCCGGGTCGGCATCCCCACGCAGCACATCGATCAACGACCAGTCGATGAACGGCTCCAGGGCCGCCGCACACTCGGTGATCCGCTCGGCGAACACCGG
>NZ_JBEYVJ010000912.1:0-1214 GCF_040643935.1 Kitasatospora sp. NPDC047058
CGCGAGCTCCTGGGCCACGCCGAGACCGGACCCGACAGTACGGCCGCGGACCTCACGCTGCCCGGCCTCGATCCGGCCCACGACACCCTGCTCGTGCACGACCCGGCCGGACGGCTCGCCGCCCGGGCCTGGGTGCACGGCGGCCGGCGCAGCGCGATCGACGTCCACCCCGACCACCGCGGGAAGGGGCTGGGCGGCGCGCTGCTCGACTGGACCGAGGCGCGGGCACGCCAGGCGGGCAGTGAACGGCTCAGCCAGACGGTCCAGGACGGCGACCGGGCGGCGGTGGATCTGGTGCGGTCCCGCGGCTACGGACCGTTCGTCACCCAGTGGCTGCTGGAGATCACGACGGCCGACGAACCGGTGGTGTCCGGGCCGCCGCCCGGGATCACGTTGCGGTGCTTCCGGCCCGGCGACGAACGAGCGGCGTACCGGCTCACCGAGGACGCGTTCGACGAATGGCAGAAGCGGCGGCTGTCCTACGAGGAATGGGCCCGGCACACCGTCGAACGCGACACCTTCGCGCCGGCGCTGTCGCCCTTGGCGTTCGCCGGCGACCAGCTCGTCGGCGCGGTGCTGTCGTTGGACGTTCCGGGCACCGGCGAGGGGTACATCGAGCGGGTCGCCGTCCGGCGGGACCACCGCAACCGGGGGATCGCCCGCATGCTGCTGCGGGAGGCGTTCCGCGGCTTCCACCGGCAGGGGCACACGACGTGCACCCTGTGGACCCATTCGGAGTCCGGTGCGCTGTCGCTCTACGAACGGGTGGGCATGACGGTCCGTCGCAGCTCCGCCGTGTACGGCAAGGTACTCGGAACCGGCGCTGCCGCGCCGCTCCCCGTGGACCGGGCCGGGCGCGCGTGAGCCGAGGCGAGGGGTCCGGGGACCGGTGGCGGCGCCCCGACCCGGACTCCCCTCGCCACCGCGCTGCCTGCTGCCTGCTGCCTGGGCTGGCCGCTCACGCCAGAGGACGCCTGCCTAGCCCCGGCCGCCGTCCTGCTGCCGGCTCATCCAGTCGGCGATGGCCTTCTCGGTCACGGCGAGTTGCTCGGTCGGGCTGAACTGCAGCAGCTCCGTGCCGGCGTCGACGTACGGCCGGTGCCCCGGCGGCTGGTAGAAGGCGTCACCGGCCTCGTACACCTCCTCGTGGTCGCGGAAGAGGTAGCGCATGCGACCGGCGATCACGTAGCCCCAGTGCGGGCACTGGCAGGCCC
>NZ_JBEYVJ010000913.1:0-1199 GCF_040643935.1 Kitasatospora sp. NPDC047058
GGTAGAGGCCGGGGAGCTCGGCGCGTTCGTCCTCGGACAGGCGGGTGAGGTCGGGGACGCGGCGGTGCGGGTGGAGGTGGACTTCGTACGGCCCGGGCCGTTTCCGCACCACTCGCCGTCGTGGCCCACCCCGTTGCCCGCTCCTCTCCGAGACTGGAACCTTCCGTGAAACGTGCTCCCCTGATCGTCCTGGCCCTCGGCGCCGCCCTGGCCCTCGGTCCCGGTGTCGTCCCCGCGTCGGCCCTCACCCCGGCCGTGGCACCGACGCCTGCGCCGGTCAAGGTCATGCCACTCGGCGACTCGATCACCGACGGGTCCAACAGCTCCACCGGGGCCGGTTACCGCGCACCGCTGTGGGACCTGACCGCCCGGCAGTCCCCCTACGCCGTCGACCTGGTCGGCACCGCCACCTCCGGGGCCGTCGCCGACCCCGACCACGAGGGCCACAGCGGCTACCGGATCGCCCAGGTCCGCGCGGACATCGACCGCTGGCTGTCAGCAGCCGACCCCGATGTCGTTCTCCTGCACCTGGGCATCAACGACCTGAAGTGGGACCGGGACGCCGACCCGGTGGCGGCCGCCCGTCGGCTGTCCGACCTCGTCGACCGCATCTTCGCCGACAAGCCGGACGTCACCGTCATCGTGCAGGGCTTACTGACCGCCACCCCCGGACTGGAGCAGAAGACGGCTCAGTTCAACGACACCCTCGGCGCCCTCCAGGGAACGGCCCACGCACGCACCGGCCGGCACTTCCGGTACGTCGGGCCCGCGGACCTCGACGCCGCGACCGACCTCCCGGACGGACTGCACCCCAACGCCAACGGCTACCGCAAGATGGCCGAGGTCTTCCACCGCGCCCTCGACCAGGCCGTCGCCGACGGCTGGGCCCACCGCCCCGCCGCTCCTCGCGCCGGAAACGAGGCCGGCGGCAGCGGGCGCGTGCGCTTCGCGGACTTCGACGGCGACGGCCGGCCCGACTACATCACGATCGCGGACGACGGCGCCGTCAAGGTCTGGCTCAACCACGGCGGCGACCCCGCGGGCAGCGGTGGCTGGCAGGGCATCGGCCAGGTCGCCACCGGTGTCACCACCGACCGCGAGCGTGTCCGCCTCGCCGACTTCAACGGCGACGGCAAGGCCGACTACATCGTCGTCAACCCCGACGGCGCCGTGAACGTCTGGCTCAACCACGGCGGCGA
>NZ_JBEYVJ010000914.1:0-1198 GCF_040643935.1 Kitasatospora sp. NPDC047058
GAAGACGGGCCCTAGAACTGGGTTTCGAGAAAACGCCCTCTCCGCGCGCCCGCCCCGGCCATCATGCGTTTTATGATCACCAGAATGGTCCGCGGCGGCCTCGCCGCCGCACTCGCCACGACCACCCTCGCCGCGGGCGCCGCCGTCTCGGCCGCCGCGACCACCGCCGCCACGACGGCCACCGGCCCGAACGTCAGTGTGACCCAGGCCGGCAACTACCCGATCTTCCCCGTCGACAACACCAACTTCGCGGTCACCTGGACGTCCAACGGCACCGCCGACCTCACCGGCCCGACCCGGCTGACGGTCGACCTGCCGCCGGGGCTGACCACGAGCGGCGCGTCCATCACGTCGACCCCCGACTACACCTTCACCGAGACCGTTTCCGCCGACGGGAGGCGGCTGGAGGCGGTCTTCACGGGGACGAGGGCACCGGGGCGCAGCGAGTTCATGAAGGTCTACGTCGCCTCGCACGGCACCCGGCCGTCCGGGGCGATCACGGTGACGGTCGCCAACGCGGGCGACACCGACCCGTCCGACAACGTGTCCACCTACCTGCTCGGCAGCGGCCTCCAGCCGCGGGTGACCGCGCCGGCGCCGGCCGTCACGGGCCTCGGCACCATGACCGGCCCGGGCGCCGGCGGCACCGCGGTCACGGTGAGCGGCAGCCACCTGGCCAACGGCTTCGTGCTGGTCGGCGGTAAGCCGGCGAGCGGCTCCTGCACCGACACCGCGTGCACGGTGACGACGCCCGGCGGCTCCGGCAGCGCCCCGGTCACCGTGGTGACGCCCGGCGGTTCGGCCGCCGCGCCCGCCGCGTTCGACTACACGGGCGCGCCGCCCGCGCCGCCGGCCGCGCCGGTGGTCACCAACGTGACCACGAAGAGCGGCCCGGCCGCCGGCGGCACCCAGCTGTACGTCCAGGGCACGAACCTGACGTACGGGACGGTGACCTTCGGCGGGGTGCCGGCCACCCACGTCTCGTGCGGCCCGACGTTCTGCTCGGCCACCGCGCCGGCCGGGACGGGGACGGTCGACGTGACGGTGACGACGGCGGGCGGCACCAGCGCGCCCGTCACGGCGGACCGGTTCACGTACACCGCGTAGCGGGGCTCCACGGGCCGGTGGGCCGGGCCGGTAGGGGGGGCCCGCCCCCCGCGGGTGCGGCCGCGCACCCCCCCGGGGGGGCGGGGGGCGG
>NZ_JBEYVJ010000915.1:0-1198 GCF_040643935.1 Kitasatospora sp. NPDC047058
AGGTCGTACCCAAGGTCACGAAGGCGCCTGTCTAGCCACTGGGGGAAGTGGTCTTCCGCCTCGGGGGTGGCGTTGGTGCGTTGCTGCATGCGTGGCGACGGACGGCCCGGACGGGCCGGTGACGGCCGCCGCCGCCGATCCTGCTGCTGTGCGGGGCGGGTTCACGCCGGCGAAGCTGCCCGTCGAGGGCGCGGTGCTGAGCAGCGCCGTCCAGCTCGACGCGCACACCACCTGGGCGGCGGGGTTCCGGCTGATCGAGGAGGGGCAGCGGGTGCGCTTCGCCCCGGTGGTCGCCGCCCGTGACAGCCGGGCGGGCGGGTGGAAGGAACTCCCTGCCCCCGCAGCGGACTTCGAGGGAAGGGCGACGGCGGTCGCCGGCAGTTCTCCGCACGACGCCTGGCTGCTGGGCGACTTCGAGGCGTCGAGCGGCCGGTTCCTCGCCCGACACTGGGACGGCGCCGCCTGGAGCAGCACCGAGATCGAACGGCCTGCCGGGGAACTCGACAACGGCTACCTGCTGGGCGCCTCCGCACCGAAGCCGGGTCGCGCGTGGGCGGTCGGCGGCGCGAGCGTGGTCACCGGCCGGACCCCCAGCCCTGCGCCGGGCGGCCCCACCGAGGTCGAGACCCGCACCACCGGCCTGATCGAGCGCTGGGACGGCACCGCGTGGCACCGCCTGGAAGCGCCCGCGATCGACGGCGACTGGTGGCTCAACTCCGTCACCGAGATCACGCCGGACGACGTCTGGGCCGTCGGAGCTACCCGCTACCCGGACGACAAGCCGGTCCTGCTGCACTACGACGGCCGCGCCTGGAAGCGCGTCGACGCCCCGGCGTTCACGGGGCTGTACGGCGAGTACCAGAGTGTCGCCGCCGGTGGCCACGGCGACGTGTGGGTGGTCGGCCGCGCCGTCCTGGCGGACAAGGACCGCGGACACCCGCTGGTCGCCCACTTCGACGGCCGCACCTGGACCACCGTCGCGGTGCCGGAGGGCGTCGCCGGGAAGCTGTGGTCCGTCACCGCCGTCCCCGGAGGCATGGCCGCGGTGGGCTGGGACCCGAGCGGGGAGTACGACCGCCCGCTCGGCCTGCGGTTCACCCGCGGCCGCTGGGAGACCCTCGACCTGTCGGTGACGGGCTACTCCACCTCCTCGTACCAGGCCGTGGTCGCCGCTCCCGGCGGCCGGCTGACCGCCGTC
>NZ_JBEYVJ010000916.1:0-1190 GCF_040643935.1 Kitasatospora sp. NPDC047058
GGATCCGGGTCAGGCCCGGGTCAGGCCCGCATCAGGGCCCCGTCGGATCCGGGTCAGGCCCGGGTCAGGCCCGCATCAGGGCCCCGTCGGATCCGGGTCAGGCCCGGGTCAGGCCCGGGTCAGGCCCGCTGCACCCGCACGCCGCCGAGCAGACCCCAGGCGTCCACCCGCACGGTCGGGCCGCCGGGCTCGGTCGGGCCGTCGTCGCTGACACCGCCGAGGCGGATGCCGCCGACCACCACGCGGACGTTCGACCGGACGGTCAGGCTCACGCCGCCTATCAGGCTCAGCTTGGTGATCTTCAGCTCGGCCCCGTCGGGGAGGTCGACGTCGGTGAGGTCGATGTTCGCGCCGCCGATCAGCGATGCGGTCACCGTCCGCTCGTGGATGGTCGCCCCGGCCAGCTTGTGGCCGCCGATGATGCTCACGCGGACATCGGTTCCGTCGTGGTCCTGCGCCTTGTTGTCCTTGATCATGTTCCCAACTCTAGGGCAGTCGCCGGCACGCCCGGCAGTGTGTCAGCGCACCTCCGCACCGTGACAGTTGTCATCCCGCGGCCGCCCGCCACGGAGCCCGGGCCGTGCCCGTACGAAGCGCCGGGACCGCCCGTACGAAGCCCACGGGGCGTCAGGGCTGCCAGCGCAGCACCGCGCCCACGCCGCCCGCCGGGCCGGCCGCCCCGGCGGGGACGAGCAGCGCCTCGGCCCCGGTGGCCGCGGCGCAGCGCAGCAGCGCGTCCGCCGCCGGGGCGGACTGCGCCGCGTCGGCGCCCATGGTGCGCACCTCCCCGCGCTGGACGGCGACGTGCTCGGGCTCCGGGCCGACCCACACCCGGCGCTCGGCGTCCGCCGCGCCCTGCTGGATCAGCAGGGTCGCGACCCGGTGCTGCCGGGCCGCGGCGACCACGGCGGGCACGCCCTGGGCCGCCGCACCGGGCGCGGCCTCGGTGCCGTCGCCGTCGGTGGTGTGCTCCCCCGGGCGCCCGAGACCGGCCCGGAAGTCCGCCAGGGCGGCGTCGAGCCGGCGCTGCCGGTGCTCCTGCCAGGCCCGGGCGAGCTGCCGGTCGAACGCCTCGGCCGCGATGCCGCCCGCACGGCCGCCGCCGTCCACCTCGACCGCCACCCCGCGCAGCAGGTGCGGCAGCCGGTCGTGGACCGCGCGGCGCTCCCCGGCGACGCCCGAGAGTACGA
>NZ_JBEYVJ010000917.1:0-1188 GCF_040643935.1 Kitasatospora sp. NPDC047058
GGACGGTACGGCGCGCCGGGGCGGTGGCCGGCTGCGGCGTGGCGCCCGGGGCCGGAACGGTACCGCGCGCCGACGCTGCCGGGCCGGTTCTCGGAACAGTCATGCGGACACCTCCGGAACTGCTCTGCGCCACCGCAGATGCGTGAGTGAAACTGCTTGATGTACACCCGTCACGGTCATCTTCGGACACCGCCTCCCGGCGTCGTCGGCCGCCCCCGGCCGCCCCACCCACTGGTACCCGGCCGACTCGGCTGCCGACCCGGCTAAACTCGGGCCATGCTCAAAGCTGATCGCGCCGCCCGCATCCTCACGCACGTCACCGAGGCGGGGAGCGCCGATGTGCACGCCCTCGCCGAGCTGCTGGGCGTCTCGACCGCGACCGTGCGCCGCGATCTCCAGGAGCTGCACGAGCAGGGTCTGCTGCACCGCACGCGCGGCGGCGCGGTCACCGGATCGGTCAACCTCGAACTGCCGCTGCGCCACCGGAGCGAGAAGCAGCGCGAGGAGAAGCGCCGGATCGCCCAGGCGGCGGCCGAACTGGTCCCGGACGGCGCCGTGGTGGGCCTCAGCGGCGGTACCACCACCAGCGAGCTGGCCCGGGTGCTGGCCGAGCGCAGCGGTCTCACCGTCGTCACCAACGCGGTGAACATCGCGGCGGACCTCATCGTCCGCCCCGAGGTGCGCCTGGTGGTGATCGGCGGCATCGCCCGCACGGCCAGCTACGAACTGGTCGGTCCGGCGGCCGACCGGATGCTCTCGCAGTACCACCTGGACATCGCCTTCATCGGCGTGGACGGCCTGACGGCGGAGGAGGGCTGCACCACGCACGACGAGATGGAGGCCCAGACCGACCGGGCCTTCCTGCGCAGCAGCGCCCGTTCGGTCGTCCTGGCCGACAGCACCAAGGCCGGCAAGGTGACCTTCGCGCGGATCTGCCCGCTCTCCGAGGTGCACGACCTCGTGACGGACGACGGGCTGACGGACGACCGGCAGAAGGCCTTCGCCAACTGCGGCGTCCGGGTCCACCGGGCCTGAGCCCGAGGACTCCTCAAGCCCTGGGACTCCTCGGGCCCCCGGCGCCTTGCCGGAAGGCCCGGCTCGCCGGACATCCTGCCGGACGCGCCCGAACCACCCGGCGGCGGGGCCGGAATGCGCGTGCGCCGCCCGGGACTTCACCGGCGAGCCGGG
>NZ_JBEYVJ010000918.1:0-1188 GCF_040643935.1 Kitasatospora sp. NPDC047058
GTCGGCGCGGTAGCGGCGGTGGCGGTAGTGGTCGTGGTCGTGGTGGCGGGGCCGCGTCGGCTCAGGCGGGGGCGTGGGCCCGGCCGGGGGCGGCGCCCCCGAGACCGCCTACGTCACCGGCGCCAGCATCGTCTACGGCTCCATCTGGGGCGCCTACCTGCCGGTCGTCAAGAAGTACGCGGACAACGGCCGTCTCTGGTGGCTCAACATGCAGTACTACAACGGCAGCATGTACGGCTGCTCCGGGGACTCCTACCAGGCCGGCACCGTCCAGGGCTTCACCGCCCAGACCGACTGCCTCGACCGGGGCCTGACCGTCCAGGGCACCACCGTGAGGGTCCCCTACGACAAGCAGGTCCCCGGCCTGCCCGCCCAGCCGGGCGCAGGCGGCGGTTACCTGACGACAAGTCAGGTGGCGCAGGCCTGGAACACGTACGGCAGCGGCGCGGGCAGCCGGCTCAAGGGCCTGATGACCTGGTCGCTGAACTGGGACGGCTCCAGGAACTGGACCTTCGGTAACAACGTCAAGGCGCTGCAGGGGCGTTGAGCCCCGTAGCGGTCCGGTACGGCCCCTGAAGCCCGATGCCCCCGGCAGCGTTCACCGCGCCGCCGGGGGCGTCGGCCGTCCCGGCGGCGCCGGCCGCGACGGGGGCACCGGCCGTACGGGCGGTGTCGGGGGCTTGTTGCGCAGGGGTGCCAGTTCGCGGCCGAGGGTCTCGATGTCCAGGGCGATCCGCCGGGCGATCTCGCCCGGACCGGCGCCGGCCGGCAGCCGGCGGCTCCACGAGCGGGCGTGCGCCGGACCGTCGTGCGTCATGTGGAAGTTCAGCCGCAGCGCCTCGCCCACGTCCACCAGGCTGATCAGGACATGGGTGTCGGACAGGTCTATGGTCACCTCGTTGCCGATGCACGAACAGCCGACGAGATCGCCGATCTCCTCCTCCGCAAGGTACTTGGCGAGCTGGATCGCCTTGCCCTCCACGCGGAACGGTCGCACTACGGGATTCACGATGGCCGCCGCCCCCTTCCCCGGTGGTGGTCGATGTAGCCGCCATGATTCTAGAACCCACCCCATGCGGCCAAGTCACCGGCACCACAGGGGACTTGGCCGACAGCACGAGGGGGCGCAGAGGGCGCACGGCGCCGCCCGCCCGGAGCGACCGGGCGGGCGGGGGGGGTGGGTGGGGG
>NZ_JBEYVJ010000919.1:0-1182 GCF_040643935.1 Kitasatospora sp. NPDC047058
GCCATGCCCTTGGGCAGGATGAGGCCGGGCCGGATCATCCCGGCGATGCAGGAGCCGGCCGAGACGAGGGAGGCGAGGCCGTTGGCGGCGATGAGGACGGTCTGGACGGTGGACGGGCTCATGGTTGCGTCTCCGTGTGAATCATTCTGAGTGTGAACGATATCGGGAAGCTATCATTCCCCGCATGAGCGATGTCAACGGGGCAGCGGACGGCGATTCCGCGGGCCTGACCTCGACCGTGGTCTTCAGGCTCGGCACTCTGGGCGCGGTGGTCACCGACCGGTTCACCCGGGCGATCGAGGAGCTGGGCCTCAAGCCCAAGCACGTCGGCCTGATGGCTGCGCTCAGCCGTGACGCCGTGGCGTCCCAGCAGGAACTGGCCGCGCGGATGGGCGTCGCGCCGAGCCTGATGGTGTCGCTGGCCGACCACCTGGAGGGCCTCGGTGCGGTTCAGCGGGTCCGGGATCCGCAGGACCGCCGACGGCAGGTGCTGACGCTCACCGAGGAGGGCCACGACCTGCTGGGCCGCTGCACGTCCATGGCACGGACCCTGGACGATGAGCTCGTGGCCGGGCTGACGGAGGACCAGCGGAAGTCGCTGGACGAGGTGCTGCGCGTGATGGCGGGCCGCGCCGGCCTGCCGTAGCGGACGAGGGGACACGGGACGGCTCCTCGCTCACACCCCCGTGAGCGAGGAGCCGTCACCGACCTTCGGCGCCCCGAAGCGCCGAGGTCAGCGGCCGCCGTGCTCCCGGAGGGTACGGCGGGCGGCGCCCAGGACGAGCAGGGCCCAGAGGAGGCCGATTCCGGCCACGACGTAGACGCCGCCGACGAAGGGGCGGCCCCCGCGCGTCGCGGCGGGCGGGGCCCAGCCCTCCGGGTCGACCAGGACCGTGATGGTGGTGCCGGTGCTCGCCGACGAGGAGCAGCCCGGGCCGTCGTACGAGCCGTGCGGCAACGGGCCGCCGTCGGCCCGCCGGATGCCGCACGTCCAGCTCACCCGGCCGCTCCTGTCCTTCTCGCGGTGGGCCGAGGTGATCACCACGTCGGTCGCCGCTCCGCGGTGGGCGATCAGCTCCGCGCGGAGGCTGGCCGTCGGTGTGACGACCAGGAGGATGCCCAGCAGGACGCCGGCCTTCCTGCGCAGCCGCCGCGAGCGGATCGCACCCGAGCAGGTCGGCC
>NZ_JBEYVJ010000920.1:0-1175 GCF_040643935.1 Kitasatospora sp. NPDC047058
CCGGGCGATCCGCTCGCCGTACCGCTCCGCGGTGACCAGGTCGCCGCGCGATCCGGCCTGCTCCGGCCCGAGGTCGGCGTGGCTCTGGCTCATCATGGATCGGCCCGCTCGACCCCACCCTCGCGCTCGGCCCGGGCGTGACGCTGCAGGCCCTCACCGTCGGTGCCGCCGAGGTCGACCTGGTGGTGCGGGCCGACAGCTGGGGCCGCTGGACCCTCGGCACCGTCGACCTCGACGTCTACGACTCCGGCGGCCTGACCCGCCGCACCGTGCGCACCGAACTCGGCACGGTCGACGTCTTCCCGGTGCCCAGCGCCGCCCGGCTGACCCCGATCCCGGTCCGGCTGCCCGAACGGCTCGGCGAGCACACCACGGCGCAGGAGGGCACCGGCGTCGAGGTGGTCGGCGTGCGGCCGCACGTGCCGGGGGAGCGGCAGCGGCGCATCCACTGGCCGTCGACCACCCGGCGCGACGCGGTCCAGATCAACCAGTTCGCCGCCGAGCGGGCCGCCGACGCGGTGGTCCTGCTGGACACGCTGGCCGACTTCCGGGACGCCGCCACCGGCCTGTCCAGCCTGGACGAGACGCTGCGCGCGGCCGGCGGGCTGACCCGGGCCTACCTGCACCGGCACGACCGGGTCGGCCTGATCGCGGTCGGCGGCGAACTGCGCTGGCTCACCGCCGGGACCGGGGACCGGCAGTTCTACCGGATGGTGGAGAGCGTGCTGGAGGTCCGCCAGGACCGCCGTCACCGCGGCCGCGTGGTGCCCCGCTTCCCGCCCGCCGCACTGCCCGGCCACGCGCTGGTGTACGCGTTCACCACGCTCGCCGACCAGCGGATCCTGGACGTGCTCGGGCAGGTCCGCGACCGTGGCAACCCGCTGGTCGTGGTGGAGGTCCCGGCCGGTGAACCGGCCGTGGAGCCCGGCGACGAGCTGGGCGCGCTGGCCCTGCGGCTCTGGCACGCCGAGCGCGAGGCGGTGCGCTCCGCGCTGCGGGCCCGGGGCGTCCCGGTGGCCCGCCACACCCCGGGCGAGGCGCTGGACCTGGCGCTCGCCCCGCTGCTGCGCCGCCGGATCGGAGGAGGAGCCCGATGAGCCCGATGAGCCCGACGAGCCCGACGAGCCCGACGAGTCCGGTGAACCAGGTGAGCCCGACGAGTCCGGTGAGCCCGG
>NZ_JBEYVJ010000921.1:0-1171 GCF_040643935.1 Kitasatospora sp. NPDC047058
CCCACAGGTCCCCGACGTCCTCGACGTCCCAAGGGCCCAGGCCGTCCACACGCGCCCGGGCGCCCGCTGTCCCACACGTCCCCGCTGTCCCAAGCGTCCCCGGCGTCCCAAGCGCCGGTTGTCCCACGCGCTCCCGCCGTCGCACACGCCCGGGCGCTCCACCTCTCACGACCTCCAGGTGATCCCCATGTCCAAATTCCGTGCACGCAGCTCATGGACCGCAGGTCTCCTCGCCACCGCCGTGGGCGCAGGCGCCCTCGTCACCGGAGGCGCCGGCAGCGCCGGTGCGGTGTCGGGTGCGGTGCCGGGGGACGCGTCGTTCGCGTTCACCGCTCGTCTGTCCGTCGGTGACCTGGGCCGTTCCTGCAGCGGTGCGCTGGTCGACCCGTCCTGGGTGCTGACGGCCGCGAGCTGTTTCGCCGACGACCCGGCCCAGCCGGCCGCGCTGCAGGTGGGTGCGCCGAAGCAGAAGTCCACGGTCACCGTCGGCCGCACCGACGTGGCCTCCGGTACCGGTGGTCACACCACGGAGGTCGCCGAGCTCCTGCCCCGTACCGACCGGGATCTGGTGATGGTTCGGCTGGCCCAGCCGGCACCCGCCGCGATCGCGCCCGTGGCGCTTGCGACCGTCGCTCCCGCACCGGGGGAGGAGCTCGTCGCGGCCGGTTACGGCCGTACCCGGACGACGTGGGCGAACGAGCAGCTCCACACCGCGGTCTTCACCGCCGGCAGTGTCAAGCCCACCGGGCTCAACCTCGCGGCGAAGACCGCGGACGCCGCGATCTGCAAGGGTGACACCGGCGGCCCGGCCCTGCGCCAGGCCAACGGGCACTACGAGCTGGCGGCCGTCCACAGCCGCTCCTGGCAGGGCGGCTGCCTGGGCACCCCCGCGACCGAGACCCGCACCGGGGCCTACGACACCCGCACCGACGACATCACCACGTGGATCCGGGAGACCAGCCGCCGCGGCTACCCCGTCCGGGACGCGGGCGGCCGGGCGCACTTCACCCAGACCGTCGCCGCCGACTTCACCGGCGACGGCAAGGCCGACATCATCGCCCGCGACACGAACGGCCACCTCTACCTGTGGAGGCACAACGCCGGCGACGGCTTCGACTGGCCGCTCCTGATGACCGACGACTGGAACTACACCGAGACCACGGCCGCGGAC
>NZ_JBEYVJ010000922.1:0-1166 GCF_040643935.1 Kitasatospora sp. NPDC047058
GCGCGGACGGCCCGCCACCGGTCCGCCTCGCGCAGCAGATCGGCCTCGCGCAGCTGGTGGAGCGAATAATGCAGCATGCGTCTGTCCTCCCGGACGGGGTGCGCTTTCGCTCTCCACCCTCGCCCGCCGGACGCCCCTGGCACCTGAGGTGGGCGTCCTGTTGCGGCCCCATGAGGTGTCCCGGGACGCCGCCGGGCTGTTTGCCGAGAGGTAGTACGAAATCGTATAGTCCGAAATCGTGAACGACGGAACGACGCCACCCGACTGGTCGCCGCTGCTGGCGCTGCAGCGGGCCACCCACGCCACCCTGCACGTGCTCGCCACCGAGCTGGCCGACCTCGGGCTGACGCCCTCCGAGATCAACGCCCTCGCCAACCTGGCCGACGGCCGCGCCCGGACGGTGTCCGAGCTCGGCGCGGCCGCGGGGACCCGCCCGACCACGCTGACCAGCGTGCTGGACCGGCTGGAACGGCGCGGGCACATCACCCGCGGCGCCAGCGCCCAGGACCGGCGGGCGGTGCTCGTCGAACTCACCCCGTCCGGGCGGCTGGCCGCCGGCACCATCCGCAAGGCCGTCACCGGTGTCGAGCAGCGCGCGCTCGACGGCCTGCCCGCCGAGACGATCACCGCGCTGCGGACGGCCCTTGAGGCCCTGACGGAGGTCTCCCCGTGACTGCGCAGCACGACGAACCGGCCCCGGGCGGCGGCACGCCCACGTTCGAGGACCTGATGGCCGAAGCGAGGGCCGGCACCGGACGGTTCGGCCACCGCGAGCACGTCCACCTGACCTGGCTGGCCGTCCGGCACCACGACCTGCCGGCCGCGGTACGGGTGGTCGGCGAGGGCATCCGGCGCACCGCCCGGAACGCCGGCGCCCCCGAGAAGTACCACGCCACCATGACCCGCGCCTGGGTGGAACTCGTCGCGCACCACGCGGCCGGGACCGGCGGGGACGACTTCACCGCCTTCGCCGAGCGCCACCCCGCACTGCTCGACAAGGGCCTGCTCGGCCGCCACTACCGTCCGGAGACCCTGGCCGGCGACGCGGCGAGGAACGGCTGGGTCGAGCCCGACCTCGCCCCCTTCCCCTGGCAGGACGGCGGCCGGTAGCACCGCGGGCGCACGACGGCCGCGGTGGCGCCCGTAGCCTGGGAGCCGCCGCCGGC
>NZ_JBEYVJ010000923.1:0-1165 GCF_040643935.1 Kitasatospora sp. NPDC047058
GCGGCGGATGGCAACGGAATGGTCAGGGGTGCCGGACGGGAGTGCCGGTGCGGCGTTCCTCGAGGGCCTGCCAGACCTTGTCGCGCAGGAACGGCGCCTCGGTGAACCGGATGCCGGTGGCGTCGCGCAGCGCGTTGGCGAAGGCGGGCGGCACCGGGTTGAACGGGCTCTCGGACATCGACTTGGCGCCGAGCGGCCCGATCGCGTCCGAGGTCTCGCTGAAGTGGACCTCGGTGCGCGGCACGTCCGCGTACGCGGGCAGCCGGTAGCGGCGGAAGGCGGCGGTGGTGACCTCGCCGTTGTCGTCCAGCAGCACCTGCTCGAACAGCGTGGCGCCGAGCGCCTGCGCCACCCCGCCCTCGACCTGGCCCCGGCACTGGAGCGGGTTCATCACCTTGCCGGCGTCCGCGCCGTGCACGCTGCGCAGGATGCGGATCTCGCCGGTGCCCGGGTCGACGGCGATGCGGAACCACTGGGAGTTGAAGGCCACCGAGCGCGGCGAGCCGCCGAAGTGGCCGTCGGCGCTGAGCTCGACGCCCTGCCCGCGCGCCGCCTCGAAGACCTCCTTCAGCGTCACCTGCTTCCCGTCGCAGTCGACCGCGTCGGCGGCCAGCCGCAGCAGGCTGCGCGGCGTGCGGGCGTACTCGGCGGTGAACGTGAGGATCTGCTCGGCGAGCGCGTTGGCGGCCTTCATCACCGCCTTGCCCGCAACGACGGTGCCGGCCGATCCGAACGCGCCGGTGTCGTGCTTGACCAGGTCGGTGTCGGACTGCCGGATCGCGATCCGGTCCACCGTCGTGCCCAGCGCGCCGGCGGTGATCTGCTTGTGCACGGTGGTGGTGCCGTTGCCGAACTCGGCGGTGCCGACGGCGATGTCGTACGTGCCGTCCTCCAGCAGTTTCACCGTGGCGTCGGCGATGTGGCCGCCGGGCGGCCCGCAGGCGATCGCCGACATGGCGAAGCCCTGGCCCACCAGCCAGCCCTCGGGGGCGAGTCCGGCGCTGGTGTCGTCGGCGAGGGCGTTGCGGACGACCTGCAGGCACTGGTCGAGGCCGTAGGAGGCGATGTGCAGGTCCTCCTCCTCGCCGAGCGGGCCATCCATGTGCTCGCCCGGGCCGATGATGTTCCTCTCCCGCAGCACCAGCGGGTCGACACCCAGCCGCCG
>NZ_JBEYVJ010000924.1:0-1164 GCF_040643935.1 Kitasatospora sp. NPDC047058
AGCCCGCCCGCCGAGGTGCCGGAGATGATGTCGATGGTGACGCGCCGGTTGGCCCGGCGCAGCAGGTCCCGCCACGTGTCGAAGACCGGGAGGTCCGGATCGGTCGGGTCCAGGCCGGGGTCGGTGCCGGCGAGGTGCTGGGAGGCCAGCCGGAGCAGGTTGAGCTCGTGGACCACTCCGCCCATCCAGACCGCGAGGCTGACGCCGCCGTTCATCACCAGGGCGAGGCGCAGTTCCACCGATTCGCCGTCAGGCCCGGAGGTGCCGGCGGTTTGGTTGTCGACCATCCGTTCACCGTGCCCGACCCCGGTGCGGGTAGGGGTCGCACAGGGGCCCGGGACGGGGCACGTTCACCCGCACGGCGGCAGAGATCCGCTCGGATGCCGCCCACGACCGCGGCGCACCGGCCGGGCGAGGGCCTCACGCTGAGCGACCGTATCGATCTGGCGCGCAATCGCCGTACCGCCCATACCCGTTGAGGCTCGACGGGCGGACGGAGGGGCTGTTCCGTCCGGGCCGGATGTGCGTATGGTGGCTGTTAAGGCGCTCCCCCGATCAGTGGGGTAAGCACGGGTCAAGCCCCCGGTACCGCCGTCATTCGGAAGCGGCGGAGTCGCGACCCGAAGCACGTGGCGGGACAGGTCCCTTCGTCTGGACGCCCCTGGACGCCCCGGTTTGCCATTCCGGGTGTCGCGTGCCCGTTCGCCCCGCTCATCGCGTACCAACGGCGCCGGTGGCCGCGCCCGGCGGCCGTCACCGAGAATCGCGGTGAGAGCACATGCAGTCCCCTTCCCCGTCTCCCGGCACCGGGCCGGTGCCGGGAGCGGTGTCCGGCACCGAACGCACGGACACCGTGCACGGTCCGTCATGCGTCCCGCCCTGACCCGGCCAGGCGTCGCCGGCCACCGCACCACGGGCGTCCGGTCCCGCAGCCCCGCTCTCCGGACCACGGTGTTTCAAGGCGCGCTCGCGTCCTGCCTGTTCTGTGTCGGCGCGCTGCCCGTTCTCGCCATCCCGTTCAGTCTGTTCGGGTTAATCGGCCTGCACTCTGCAGCCGACCGCCTCGTCTTCCCGCTGTGGGGCCTCGCGCTTGCCCTGATGTGCCTCCGTACACCGGTCTCCAGGGCGGCCGCCGCGGGCCTCCTCTGCGGGCTGGTCGCGGTG
>NZ_JBEYVJ010000925.1:0-1162 GCF_040643935.1 Kitasatospora sp. NPDC047058
GGTGATGCCCTCCTGCGCGGGGATCGGCATCGTCACGATCTGCACGTTCACCTTGCGCAACCGGTCCGCCACGGGCATCAGCATCACCAGGCCCGCCACCGTGGCGGGACGCAACAGGCGGGAGCGGCGGGGCGGTTCCTCGTGCGGGCTGCCGGGGGTGGTGCGGGTCACGGGTGGTTCAGATCCTGTCCTGGGTGCGTGCGGTCAGTCCGTACGCGTCGGCGATCGCCTTCCACTTTGTCACGAAGTCCTTCTTCGCCTGGGTCGCCTGCGGGTTGAGCTCGTCGGCGTGTTTCTTGTCGGCGGTGTTCGGGGCCGAGCCGGAGCAGCCCTGGGCGGACACCGCGCGCGCCCAGGTCGCGTACGCGCGGTCGATGTCGGCGGACAGCTGCCAGGCCGACTTCAGCGAGGCCACCGCGTCCGCGCCGCCGGGCAGGTCGGTGACGGACAGGGTGGCGAGCTTGGCGAGCAGCTGGTCGCGCTGCTTGGCGCCGCTGTCGAAGGACTGCGCCGCGCTCTCGATGTCGGCCTTGGCCGGGCAGCTGCTCACCTTGGCGACCGCGCTGCCGATCGGCGCCTTCGCGCTCTCGCCCTGGGTCAGCAGCTCGTCCAGCGCCTTGGCCTGCGTCTGGGCGTTGGGACCGCCCGCGGTGGCGCCCGCGCTCGGGGAGGCCGACGCGGTGTCGGTGGCGGCCGGGCTCGCCGCGCCGGCCGAACCGCCGGCCGGCGGGGTGGGCGGCGGGTTGCCGGAGGCGGGTGCGTCGGTGGGGGCGGCGGTGGCGGACGGGGCCGGGGCGGCCTGGCCGGCCGGGGCGCCGTCGTCCTTCACCGCCCAGAGGATGCCGCCGCCGAGCGCCAGGACGACGAGCAGCGCGAAGGCGATCAGCAGCGGGGCGCGCTTGTTGCCGGGGCGGTCCGCGTCGTCGAGGTCCTCGTAGCCGGCGGGGTAGTCGGGCTGCCCGTACGGCTGCTGTCCGTAGGGCTGCTGTCCGTACGCCTGCTGGGGGTACGGCTGCTGCGGGTACGGGGGCTGCGGCGGGCCGGCGGGGGCGGCCGGCTGGCCGTAGCCGCCCGGCTGGCCCGGGTACTGGCCCGGTGCTGGCGCCGGCGGCGTGGCGGGGCCCGGGAAGCCGGCGCCCGGTGGGGCGCCCGGGGGAGCGGC
>NZ_JBEYVJ010000926.1:0-1162 GCF_040643935.1 Kitasatospora sp. NPDC047058
GCCGGCGCTTCGGGATCTCGATGCTGACGTCCTTGAGGTTGTTCTCGCGTGCGCCGTGCACCCGGATCAGGTCGTGGCCGACCGGCCGCGACGACCGTGGCCACCTGCGCGCCGAAGCACCAGCCGGCCAGGTGGATCCGGCCGTAGGAGTCCTTCAGGTGGCGGAGCACGTTGGCGATGTCCTCGACCGCGAGCTCGCCGGAGGGGATGTGGCCGCGGCCGGCGTTGAGGCCTGAGCCGCGCAGGTCGATGGCGACGAAGGCGGTGCCGGGGAGCCGGCCGAGGCGGGTGCCGAGCGGGGCCTGCCAGGCGGAGTGGCTCATACCGCCGTGCAGCATGACGACGAGGTCCGCGGCCCGGTCGGGGCCCCACAGCCGGTAGTGGGTGAGGTAGCCGTCGGGCTGCTCGAAGACGCGGACCTGCTCGGTGGCGGGGTCGTTCGCGGTGGCGGGGTCGTGGGTGGTGGTCATCGCTTCGGGGTGTCCTTTCCAGTGGTGGTGGTCGAGTACGGGTCGGTGAGGGCGGGCAGGCCGGTGGTGGCGTACGTCCGGAGTTCGGCCTCGACGCTGCGCAGCTCGTCGGTGGTGCCGAGGACGGCGCCCTCGGGGTTGGCGGCGATCTGCCCGAGGACGGCCGTGTGGAGCCGGGCGAGGGCCTCGGTGACCGGCTGCGCGAGCAGGCGGCCGTCGGCGTTGACGGTCAGTTCGAGCCGGGCCTGGCTGATGTCCCGGCCGACGTTGACCAGGAACGGCGCGTCGGTGTGCTCGAACCAGCGGACGTCGGTGATCAGCGCGCCGGCGTCGGCAGCCTCGGCGTAGGCCGGGAACTCGGTGTAGTTGAACAGCGCGGGGAAGAGCTCCTCGCGCCCGGCGTCCCGGGCGATGGCGGAGGTCGGGTAGCGGCGGTGCGGCAGGGCGCGGGCCTCGGCCCGGAACACCTCCTCGATCAGCTCCGGCCAGGTCCGTCCGGCCAGCCGGGCCCGGTGCGGCTGGAAGTTGAGGAACATGCCGGTCATCCGTTCGGCGCCCTCCGCCTCCGGGCGGCCGTGGGTGAAGACGCCGGTGACGAGGTCCGCCTCGCCGGTGACCAGGGCCAGGGCGCGCAGGTGGGCGGCGAGCATCAGGTGCTTCAGCGGGTAGCCGGCCCGCCGGGCGATCTCGCG
>NZ_JBEYVJ010000927.1:0-1162 GCF_040643935.1 Kitasatospora sp. NPDC047058
TGGTGGTACCAGGCGCCGACGCCGTTGCAGCCGAGGAGGATGTAGCCGGTCACGTCGTACCCCGGCACGATCGGGGAACCGCCGCAGGTCCAGATCCCGTCCTTGACGAGGTTGTGCCGCCAGGAGCCGACCCCGTTGCAGCCGTACTTCACGTAGTCCGTGATGACGTACCCCGGGACGATCGGGGAGCCGCCGCAGGTGTAGAGCCCGTCCGCGGCCGGCTGCTGGTACCACGAGCCCCAGCCGCTGCAGCCGTCCTTGTTGAAGGCGGTGAGGACCCATCCGTTCGGGATGGCGGCGCCGGCGCAGGACCACTGGCCGACGCCGGTGACGCTGGTGACGCTGGTAACGCCGGCCGGCTGGGCGGCCGCGTTCGACGTGCCCGTGGCGGTGCCGGCGAGGACGAAGGCGGCGATGAGCGCGAGCGCGCCCATGGTGGCGCCGATGCCGCGGCGGACGACCGCAGCGGTGAGGCGCTTCCACAGATGGCGGGGATGCATGGTCGGTTCACTCCTGTCCTGGCGGCGGGCATGCTCGATGCCCGCTGGTCGGGGGATGGCCGAGCGATGGATCGGGCCTCACCTTAGTGCGGAGGTCTTGTGTATTTCCGATGCTTGGGCAGTGAAGGAACAACTTGGCCTGAACATGCCATGTCATGTTTGGCGGGCGGTGCCGGCGGGAGTGGGCGGGCGTTGCAGGCAGCGGCTCACGGGGGCCGCGCCCCGGTCGGCGGGCGGGCCGGGGCTGCGGAGCGGGTACCCTACCGGCTGGTAGGCGAGCGGGCGGGCGGGTCCCCGCATGTCCGTTCGCCCCGTACGGGGATGTTCCTGACGCAGCGAGAGGCCGTACCACCAGCATGATCGCCGACGGGGCGTCTGGGGAGTTCCGCGACTTCTTCGAACATCACCACGCCGAACTGGCGCGCCTGGCACACCTGTTGACGGGCGAGACGGACGCCGCGGACGACCTGGCAGCGGACGCGATGGTCGCCCTGTGGCACCGTTGGGACAGGGTCCGGCAGAGCGACTCGCCGCTCGCGTACGCCCGGGGGACGGTGGCCAACCTGGCGCGCGGCCGGATCCGCGGCCGACTGCGAATCTGACCGAATCCGTTACCCACGGCCGCCTCCTCGTAACAAGGGATCTCGGTTGCGAAGCTGAGA
>NZ_JBEYVJ010000928.1:0-1160 GCF_040643935.1 Kitasatospora sp. NPDC047058
GGTACGCCGAGCGCGAGCAGTTCCGCCACCAGCCGGCCGGGCCCGCACCCGAGGTCCAGCACGGGCGCCCCCAGCCGTACGCACCGCAGCAGCAGGCTGTGGTCGGCCCCGGTCGCCGGCGCGCACCAGCGTTCGATGTCCAGCAGGATCCGGCCGCCGTCGTCCCAGCGGAGCCACAGCGGGCCGCGCCCGGTCCGGACGGCTTCGGCGAACGGGTCGTCGACCCAGGCCGCGGTGACGGTCGACCCGGTCAACTCGGTCAACTGGTCTTCTCCGCGGCTCGCTCGATCGACCGCAGGCACGCCGCGAACCGGCTGTCCGGAGCCTGCGCGGCGACCAGCCGCGCGTCTCCGGCGGTGTCCACGTCCATCAGCTCCGGCAGCCGTTCCACCACCAGCCCGGCCGTCCCCAGTCGGTCCAGGAGGGCTGCGCCGGTCCCCGGCGTGGACATCGGCACGCCCACCAGCAGCCGCCGGGCGAGTTCCGCCGTCGGCCGCGCCAGCCCGAGCGCCCAGAACCCGCCGTCGGCCGCCGGGCCGTACCAGGCGTCGACGCCCGCCCGGCGGGCCGCCGACAGCGGCTCGGCCAGCACCGCCGCCCCCACCTGCGGCGTGTCCATCCCGACCAGCAGCGCGGGTGCGCCCGGTGCCAGCCGGGCCGCCGCGGCGAACGCCGCCGCCAACCGCTCGTCCAGGCCGCCACCGCTCTGCGGGATCACCTGCCACCCGGCCGGCACCCACGCACCGGGCTCACCGTCGAGCACCAGCAGCCGCTGCCCGGCCGGGACGGCGGAGAGCGTCCGCAGCGTGTCGGCGAGCGCGGCCGCCGCGAGCTCGGCGGCCTGGTCGGGGGTGAAGTGCGGGGTGAGTCGGGTCTTCACCCGGCCCGGCACCGGCGCCTTGGCGATCACGAGCAGCGTCGGCGGCGGGGCGGCGAGCACGGCCCGCATGTCGCGGACGGCCTGCCGGGTGCCGCGCAGCGTGCCGGTGACCTTCGAGCGGCCGGTGCGGGGCAGGTAGTCGACCGCCGTCTCGGCGATGCGCATCCCGGCCGCCGAGGCGGCGAGCACCATCTCCAGGGGGTAGCATTGGTGCGTTGCTGCATGCGTGAAATCTACCGCGCTCGGCAGGTACGCGGCGAACCGGTGGCGTGTTTTCACG
>NZ_JBEYVJ010000929.1:0-1157 GCF_040643935.1 Kitasatospora sp. NPDC047058
AGCGGCCGGCGGTCAGGCCCGGCCGCTTCGTCGCCTGCCCGTTCGATCCTCCGGGCGCCAGGATGTACCGCACCGGCGACGTGGTGCGGTTCCGTACATGGGGGTCCCCCCGGCCGGAGGTTGGGGGAGGACAGCTGGAGTACCTCGGCCGCGCCGACGACCAGGTGAAGGTGCGCGGCTTCCGGGTCGAGCCCGGCGAGGTCGAGGCCGCCCTGGCCGAACACCCCGCCGTCGCCCGGGCCGCCGTCCTCGCCCAGGACGACCGGCTGATCGGCTACGTCGTCCCACGCCAGGACACCGCCCGGGACGACGGACTCGAAGCCGACCACGTCGGCGAGTGGCGGGACATCTACGACGCCCTGCCCATCGCCCCCGAGGAAGCCGCGTTCGGGCACGACTTCGTCGGCTGGAACAGCAGTTACGACGCCAGCCCGATCCCGGTCGAGCAGATGCGGGAGTGGCGCGACGCCACCGTGGACCGCATCCTGGCCCTGCGCCCCCGCCGGGTGCTGGAGGTCGGCGTCGGCACCGGTCTGCTGCTCTCGCAGGTCGCGCCGCACTGCGAGACCTACTGGGCGACGGACTTCTCCGCCACCGCGATCGACGCGCTCACGGCCCAGGTGGCCCGGCAGGCGGACCTGGCCGGCCGCGTCGTCCTGCAGACCCGCCCGGCCCACGACATCGACGGACTGCCCGCCGTCACGTTCGACACCATCGTGATCAACTCGGTGGTGCAGTACTTCCCGTCCGCCGAGTACCTCGCGGACGTGATCGGGAAGCTGATGCGGCTGCTCGCCCCCGGCGGCGCGCTGTTCGTCGGCGACGTCCGCAACCTGCGGCTGCTGCGCCCGCTGGCCACCGCCGTCCGGCTGCACCGGACCGGCGACCACGGCGACAGCGGCGGCCACGGCGACCACGGCGACCTCGCGGCGGTACGCCGTGCCGTGGAACAGGCCGTCAGGGTCGAGAAGGAACTCCTGGTCGACCCGGACTTCTTCACCGTCCTGCGGGAGCACGGCACGGACATCGGCGCGGTGGCCGTGGAGGTCAAGCGCGGCCGCCACCACAACGAGCTGACCCGGTACCGCTACGACGTGACGCTGCACAAGCGGCCGGCCGCACCGGTCCGGCCGCTGGACCTGAGATCTGAAGAGCAC
>NZ_JBEYVJ010000930.1:0-1147 GCF_040643935.1 Kitasatospora sp. NPDC047058
GCCGCGTCGCGCCGGTGCCGCACGGTCAGCCGCTGCCGGACGACGACGCTGGGGTGCGCGGCCGCGTCGGTGGCCAGCCCGCTGGCGGCCAGGTCCGCCTGCAGCGTCTGCCGGTCCGGCGGGAGGACGAGCAGCGCGGCGTGGGCGAACCGGCAGTGGTCCGTCAGCGCCCGCCGTTCCGCGGCGTCGAGGCCGGGCAGGAGCAGCGGCAGCAGGGAGGCCGTGTCGTGCCGCCTGACGAAGTCGGCGGCTGCCCGCAGGCGGGCCGCGTCGCCCGGGGCGGCGGTGTCGTTCGCGGCGGCCGTGGCGTTCGGGCAGGCCGCATCGGGGATCGTTGTCATCGGGAAGGGGCCCTCGTTCGGATCGGGCAGGACGGGGTCGGATGGACAGCTGTGGTGTGGGCGCGTGCGGTGTGGGGACGGGTGCGGTGGCGACGGGTGTCGTCGGGGGCGGTGCCGGGCCGCCGGTGCTCAGATGCCGACGTAGTTCTCCGCGAACCAGTCCTGGTGCGTGCGCGAGGTGCGCAGCGACTCGATGCGGGAGCGGCGCAGCCGGCGGAGGAACGGTGACTCGTCGTCGGGGCCGGACATGTCGTGGAGGAGCTGGATCATCCAGTGCGAGAACTCCTGTGCGCGCCAGATGTGGGCCAGGCACTGCGCCGAGTAGCGGGCGAGGCCCCGGGAGTCGCCGCGGATGAGGTCGTCGGCCAGGGCGCGGGCGAGGAGTTCCGCCTCCAGGACGGCGAGGTTCGCGCCCTTGGCGGCGGACGGGCTGATCAGGCTCGCCGCGTCGCCGGCCAGGAGGAGTGTGCCGTGGCGCAGCGGTTCGAGCACGTCGGACTGCAGGTCGACGACGTCGCGCCGGATGATCGGGCCCGGGTGCAGCGGCCCGTGCCGGGCGGCTTGCATCCGGACGGCGAGTTCGTCCCAGATCCGATCCTCGGGCCACGCGTCGGCGGCGGTGCCGGGCTCGCACTGCAGGTAGTAGCGGGTGACCTCGGGGGAGCGGGCCATGTGTCCGGCGAAGCCGCGGCTGTGCAGCGCGTACCCCACGGCGTCGAGACTGGGCGGGGCCTGGGCGAGCACGCCGAGCCAGGAGACGCCGTGGTCGCGGTGGTGGCGGCGGACGGTGCCCGGCGGGAGCGAGC
>NZ_JBEYVJ010000931.1:0-1141 GCF_040643935.1 Kitasatospora sp. NPDC047058
CCGAGACCGGAGTTGCGGAGAAGCTCGAATCGTCAACCGACGACGAAGTCTTCGACGGCGGCCTCGCCGGCGCCCGCTACGGCCTGGCCGCGATCCCCGCCCGCTGGACGGAGCCGCTGCACGTCCCGCTGCCCGGGACCGGCGGCCGGGTCCTCCGCCTCGCGGACCTGCTCGGGCTCGTGGAGCGGCTCGTCGGCTGACGGCTGACGGCTCCGGCGGATGGCCGCCTCGCCGCTGCGGGCCGACGAGCTTGCGCGGTCAGACTTGCCCAGGCTTGCCCGGCGCTGAACGGCGGTCAGCCGTCCACGCCGCCGGAGGCCGGCGGCACCGGCCGGGTCACGACGGGCGGTCAGGCCCGTGGCCTGCGGCGGAAACGCTTTTCGTCCGGACGCCACCGCATGGCATGATCTGCCGCTGCGCGCCAAGATCCACTCCCGTCCGCGGACCAACCGCCGCGAGCCCGCGTCCACGCCGGACACCGGCCTCCTCTGGCAGGAACTGCGCGACCACCTGGCAGGCCTCCCGCCGCTGGAGCGCGACCGGCTGATGCGCCGCTCGCGGGCCGCGGGCCACTGCGTGGACGCGACCCACCCGCCGACGCACCTCCGGATCGCTCGCCTCGCCACGCGCGATTCCGTCCCGGCCGCCGTCACCGCGACCCCCGGCGAGTCCGCCGCCATCGACGCCGAACTCGCCCCCCACCGCGCCCGGCTGGCCCACGCCTTCCTGGCCGGCTGAGGCGTCCTCAGGCCCGCGGCATCACGACGCCCCGTCCACGGGGCTGGTGTCCGCGGGCCGTACTTCTCGCTCGGACCGCTCCGGCCGCCCCGGCCGATCCAGCCGCTCCGGCCGCCCCGGCCGCTCCGGCCGCCCCGGCCGCCCCGGCCGTTCCGGTCGCTCCGGTCGCGGGCGTCGGCGCCGAGCGGGCACCGCCCAGCCGCCGCGGACGGCGGCGGTGAGCCGGTCCCGTCCGAGCGCTTCGACGCCGGCCACGGCGACGGCACACCAGGAGCTCCGCCCGACCGGGGCCAGCACCTCCTCCGCGATCCAGGGCGAGTTGGGCGACCAGCCCGTGCAGGGCGGCTTTGGCGGCGGCGTACGAGGCGCTGCGGCCGAAGGTGCCGCGGAAGGCCGCGCTGGA
>NZ_JBEYVJ010000932.1:0-1130 GCF_040643935.1 Kitasatospora sp. NPDC047058
GCCGGCTACCGCTGGAGCGTCACCTCCACGTCGCCGCACACGGTGGCGGACCGGCCGATCGCGGCCGGCCGGGTCTGGCTCTCCGACAGCATCTGACCCTGCTGCGGCGGGCTGCTCGGCAACGCCCCGAGCAGCCCGCCCGTCTTCACCGGCGCGTGCGCACCCGGCCCCTGAGGGAGGTGGCCCACGGAGCCTTCGAGCGCGCCCGCACCCGCAGGTGGAGGCCGCGCGATCGGCCCGGGGCCCGCGTGCACGGCAGGTCAGGGGCGTGCACGGCCCGTCCCACTCCCCCGGGCGGGGCCTCCCGTCTGACGATATTTCGATGGGAACCGGCCGCCCGGAATGGCTCGCCCGGCCCTGCGCGGCCGGTCCGCAGCCGTCCAAACCAGCGCGTGAGAGCCCGCGCGGCCGCGCTCCGCACCACCGGGCGCCACCCGTCCGGCCTTGGCAGGGATCATCGCGACGGCTGACGCTCTGTGCACAGCCGATCACCGGCCGATTCCACCGCAGCCCCTGGAGGGCCACCCATGCCGACCCTGCGCACCCGCACCGCCGTCGTCGCCCTGCTCGTCGCCGGCACCACCGCCCTCGCCGGCCCGGCCCAGGCCGCCGGCGGCCACCGTGCCCTCAGCCACTTCGACGACGGCAGCTTCGAGACCCCCAAGGCCCCGGCGAACGCCTTCACCACGCTGAGCGCCGGCCAGGGCCTCGGCCCGTGGACGGTCACCGCCGGCAGCGTCGACCTGATCGGTGCCGGGTTCTGGCAGGCCGCCGAAGGCGACCAGTCGCTGGACCTGAACGGCTCCAACAGCGGCGCCGTCGCCCAGAGCTTCACCACCGTCCCGGGCACCACCTACTCCGTCACCTACGCGCTGGCCGGCAACCCCGACGGCGGGCCGGCCCTGCGGACCGGCCGGGCGCGGATCGACGGCCAGGACTTCCAGGACTTCTCCTTCGACGTCACCGGCAGGACCAGGGCCGCCATGGGCTACGTGGGCCGGCAGTTCACCTTCGTCGCGCAGGGCACGTCCACCACCCTGGGCTTCACCAGCACCGTCGCCGGGGCGTACGGCCCGGTGCTCGACAACGTCCAGGTCAAGGAGTGCAAGCCCTGCTGCGGCTGACCGACG
>NZ_JBEYVJ010000933.1:0-1127 GCF_040643935.1 Kitasatospora sp. NPDC047058
CCAGCGGGCCGGCTTCCGGCGGGTCGGGGAAGAGCAGCGCGCCGTCCGCCGCCGCACCGGCCGGCTCCGCCCCGGCCGGGAAGACCGCCAAGTGCCGGACCGCGGACCTGACCATCACCGCCGCGGACCGCACCATCACCGGCGACCCGGAAAACACCGTCGTGGTCGAGCTGAAGAACCACAGCGGCAAGGACTGCGCGCTCTCCGGCTACGCGGGCGTCGACCTGAAGACCTCCGCGGGCACGCTGTCCGCCAAGCGCTCCGGCGAGCCGGTCGTCGCGGGCGTCGTGCCGAACGGCAAGTCGACCTACTTCGGCATCAGTTACCCGGCCAACACCTCGGGCGGGTCCGGCGTCCGGATCACCGGCCTGGTGGTGACCCCGCCGGACGAGACCCAGTCGGTCACCCTGCCCTGGCCGGGCACCGGCTCGCTGCCCGTCACCGACGCCGGCGGGTCCCCGGTGAAGATCGGCCCGATGGGAAGCGCCGGCCAGGGCGAGTGACCGCGGGCACTGGCGCCCGTGACCGCCTGAGGGCTCTCCGGCGGCGGGCAGCGGCTCAGCGGCGCCGTCGTGCGTAGGCGGGCGACACCAGCACGATCAGCACCGCCGCCACGCCGACCTGCAGCAGGTGCCGGATCCAGTCGATCCCGCCGGTGTGCCGCACACCGACGTAGGAGGCCGCGGCGTTGCCGAGGACCGCACCGGCCGCGCCGACGAGGATGGTCAGCCAGAGCGGCACGGGCTGACGGCCGGGCAGCAGGAGCTTCGCCAGCAGGCCTACCACCAGACCCGCGGCCAGGGCCCAGAGAATCGTCATGGTCTTCCCCTCTCGTTCGCTCTCGGCCTTCCGGAACGCCCCTCGTGTGCCCCGGTGTTGGACGTTCATGCCCGGCTCCGAAACCTGGCCCCGGAACCGAGGCCGGGCCCGGGTCGGCGACGCGGTCCGCCGGTTCGGCCGCCCGGACCGGGCTGACACGAGAGGCGTTGCGACACGTCGAGGGTGCAAAGCCGGGCCCGTCAGGGTGACGTCGGAGTGCCGAAGGCCGGGCCCGTGGCGGCGGTGGAGCCGTCGGGGGCGTCGGGCCCGGCTGCGGGGGTGAGTCCCGGCGACCCGGCGTGCGCGGC
>NZ_JBEYVJ010000934.1:0-1123 GCF_040643935.1 Kitasatospora sp. NPDC047058
GCAGGGCGAGGTTGGTGACCTGGGTGCCGAGCAGCGAGACCGTCTCGCCGAACCATCCGGACGTGTTCGCGCCCCCGGCTCCTCAGCCACGCCCGGCCTTCCCGGGACCCTACGGAGCGCTCATGTCCACGATCCATCTGCACCAGACGATCGCCGCCACACCCGAGGAGTTCGTCGCCGGGCTCACCGACTTCGGGCCGGGACGCTC
Organism: Kitasatospora sp. NPDC047058; assembly: GCF_040643935.1. NCBI lineage: Bacteria > Bacillati > Actinomycetota > Actinomycetes > Kitasatosporales > Streptomycetaceae > Kitasatospora > Kitasatospora sp. NPDC047058. The sequence goes on from NZ_JBEYVJ010000934.1 coordinate 209, forward strand.
GGACCTCTTCGGCAACAGCGCCGACAAGTACCTCGAGGTGCACGCCCGCGGACCTCACGAGGCCGACGTCACCGAGGGCTCGGCGGGGATCTGGGAACGGTTGCACTACGACTGGTCCGATCCCCGCCGCGTCGTCATGACGACCACCGACTCCAACGTGTGGGGCGGCCGGTCGGGTCACACGTACACGTTCACGCCGAAGGCCGACGGGACGACCGAGGTGGACGCAGTCGTGGTCCGCGAGGGCAAGAACTTCAAGGGACGCGTGCTCGGCGCGGTCGTCGGCACCGTCGGCAAACACCATCTCTCGAAGGCCTTCGCCGACACCGGCAAGGCCATCGAGGCCCGGCACCAGGCCGACGGAGGCGCCTGACACGACCGCCCGGACGGGCCTCGTGGCCGACGCCGTCACCGGCCGGCTGCGGCCGCAGAACCTGGAGACCCAGCGATGACCCCACCTGCACCGCCGCGGCCCGGAACCGGGGACGCCGCCGAGGGCCTGGCCGGACGGACCGTCGTGGTCACCGGGGCCGGACGCGGCATCGGGCTCGCGATCACCGAGGCGTTCCTGGCGGCGGGATGCCACGTGGTCGCGGGATCACGGAGCCGGACCGAGGCCCTCGAAGCGCGCCTGGAACAGGGCGCGGACCTCACCGTCGTGGAGGTCGACCTCGCGACCCCCGACGGCCCGGCCGCGCTGGTCGCCGAGGCCGCCGCGCTGCACGGTGGCATCGACGTGCTGGTCAACAACGTCGGGGCGGTGCGCCCACGGGTGGACGGCTTCCTGCAGGTGACGGACGAGGACTGGGAGTGGACGCTGACCGTCAACCTCATGGCCGCCGTCCGCGCCACCCGGGCCGCGCTGCCGCACCTGCTGGCCTCCGGCGGGGGACGGATCGTCACCGTCTCCTCGGT
>NZ_JBEYVJ010000935.1:0-1122 GCF_040643935.1 Kitasatospora sp. NPDC047058
CGCGCCCCAGTCGCAGACCCAGAGCCGGCCGTCGTGCCAGCGGGGGGACTCGCCGAGGACGAGGCCGGTGACCACGGCCCGCCCGCCGCCCGGCCGAGTTCCGGCCGGCTCGCGGGCCGTCCACCGTTGCGGGGCGTCTGCGGGCCGGTCCCGGAAGCCGGCACGCCGGGCCCCGCTGAACGCGCCGCCGAACGCGCCGCGGAACCCGCCGAGAAAATCCGCCCCGACCAGGCAACCTTGCCGGGCGCCCACCGCGTTTGAGCTGCCGTGAGACGAACACGGACGACACCCCGGACGCGGCCCCGATGGCCGGAACGTCCGACGGACATGGCAGCGACGGGATCACCAGGGCAGGGGCGGCACGATGAGGGATGCGACGCCGGACTTCGAGGAGTTCGTCGCCGCCCGCAGCCCGCGCCTGCTGCGCGTGGCGTGGCTGCTGACCGGCGATCCGCACCTGGCCGAGGACCTGCTGCAGACGGCCCTCGCCAAGGTCTGGCCGAGATGGGAGACGATCTCCATCGACCGGCCGGAGGCGTACGTCCGGCGGGTCCTGGTGAACGCGCACGTCTCCTGGTGGCGCCGCCGTTGGAACGGGGAACTGCCGCACGGCGACCTGCCGGAGCCGCCGCCCGCCGCGGACCCGTACGAGGACGTGGTGACCGGCCAGGTGGTGGCCGCCGCCGTCCGGGCACTGCCGCCGCGGCAGCGGGCCGTGGTGGTGCTGCGCTACTTCGAGGACCTCAGCGTCGAGGAGACGGCCGAGGCCCTGGGCTGCAGCACGGGTACGGTCAAGAGCCAGACGCACCGCGCGCTGCTGGCACTCCGTGGCAAACTACCCGCCCGGGAACTGCTGCTGACCGGGGGACATCGTGACCGAGCGTGACACCGGCCCGTTCGGGCACGGCCCCGACGGGTACGGACCCGACGCGTACGAATCCGGTGCGCACGGCGCCGGGGACTCCGGTCCCGGGGCCGACACCGAGGTGGAACGCGAACTGCGCGTCCTGCTGCACCGTGCCGCCCCGCACCTGCCGGCGCCCGACGACCGGATGGACCGGATCCGCGAACGGGCCGACCGGGCCCGCCGCCGCCGGCGGGCCGCCGCGCTGGCGGCCGGGC
>NZ_JBEYVJ010000936.1:0-1118 GCF_040643935.1 Kitasatospora sp. NPDC047058
GGCGGCTGGCTGGCCGACGAGCCCACCAAGCAGAGCAGCAACTCCTTCGTCCGGGGCGTCCAGGACGTGCTCAGCTTCGTCGGCCTGATGCTGGGACGGGATCTCGGCCTCCGCAACCCCCGGTGGCTTTCGCGCTACGGCAACGCCACCCGCCAGGCCGCGCGGTACCGGGCCGGACGGGTGCTGGTGGCCGGGGACGCGGCGCACATGTTCTTCCCGGCCGGTGGGCAGGGCATGAACCTCGGCATCCAGGACGCGGCCAATCTGGGCTGGAAGCTGGCCTCCACCCTCCAGGGCCGGGCGCCCGACGGACTGCTCGACAGCTACGACACGGAGCGCCGGCCCGCCGCCCGCGCCGTCATCGACAACACCCGCGCACAGCTCGCCCTGTTCGCGGCGGCGAGCCCCGAACAGATAGCGCTGCGCGAGGTCTGGTCCGCCGCGCTCGCCGAACCGCAGACCAACCGCCGGTGGGCCCGCCGGATCGCCGGCTTCGACGACCCGCTCCCCGAGGGCACCGAAGCCCGCGCGCACCCGCTGAACGGCACCCGACTGGCCGGCCTCACCCTCGACTCGGCCGGCACGCCCACCGCCCACCCGTTGATGCACCACGGCCGGCCACTACTGCTGGACCTCGGCGGGACACGGACACCGTGCCCGACGGATGGCCTGGAGCAGCAGGCGGGAGCCGTCGACGCCAAGACGGCGCACCCGATCTGGCTGGACGTCACCGCCGTCCTCATCCGGCCGGACGCCCGGATCGCCTGGGCCAGCACCGACACCGACCCGCAGCGCCGGGCCGCGGACTGCCTCACCGCCCTGCGCACCCTGTGCCGCTGACCGCCACGCGGTGAGCCCGCCCGACGGCCCGTTCGGCGGCCCTCCCTCACGCACCGGCATCTCGCCCGGCGCGATACCGGCACGTGGCTGCGCCGGTTCGACCGGCCGGACCTCTTCAACCGCCTCGACCGAGGCAGTCACCTCACTCCTCGGGTGCTACGTCCGTGACCGGGAGTCGCACCGGTACGGACCTGCCCCGGGCCGCGCGGTCATCCGGTGCCGGATGCCGGTGCCGGTCGGCGCCGTCCTCCCCCAGCACGGTGGCGAGCCCCTGCGGC
>NZ_JBEYVJ010000937.1:0-1116 GCF_040643935.1 Kitasatospora sp. NPDC047058
GCGGTCCGGGAACGTGCACCCACCGCAACCGTCGCCTCCGCGGAGGACAAGCCGGAGGACGACCGGTGGGAGCACGAAAGCAGATCGGAACCGAACCGGCAGGAGCAGTAAGGAATCAGTAGCACCTGAGGTTGACATGGCCGGCGAGAAGACCGGATCCGGTGGGCCGAGCGGTATCGGCGATCGCCCACAGGACGACTTCGTGGCAAGGAACCTGGCCGATCCTTCGGAGCGGCCGGCCAGAACGCTGACGCTCAGTGGCCTGCTGGGCGACAGCGACCGCGCCGGATTCCGGCGGCTCTACTTCAACAAGCAGTTGGACTACTACGCCGAGTTCGCTTCCTCGGACGTGGTGTCGGTGGAGACCGTCGAGAGCGACCGGCCGCCGTTCGTCGGACTCGAGGCGACGAAGGTCACCCTGCGTCGCGATGCGACGGTGCAGTTCACCCAGGTGCAGTCCGCCGCTCCGCTGGACGAGTTCGACCTGGACCTCCGGCTGGGGCGGCCGCGCCGGACGGACACGGTGCCGACGACGGTGGAGCCCTCGGAGCCGCAGACCTGGGAGGCCGAGTGCCCGGGGCCGACGTTCGGCGGCGACTGCGAGACCAACTTCGCCTGCGGCACCGACATCGACTGTCCGACGGGGTTCGGCACCGCCTGCAAGCCGCACACCTGCCGGTGCACCGAGAACGCCGGGTGCGCCACCGCCGGTGCCACGTGTGAGACCTGCGCCGGGGCCACCTGCGCCACCTGCGGTGAGAACACCTGTGCCACCTGCGGCGAGGCCACGTGCCACACCTGTGGCGAGGCCACTTGCCGGACCTGTGCCGGGGCCACGTGTGTCACCTGCCGCGGGGCCACCTGCCTCACCTGCGCCGGTGGCACCTGCCGCACCTGCGGCAATGCCACCTGCGTCACGTGCCACGTGTGCGCGACCCGCGACACCTGCAACCCCCACGTGTTCACCTGCGGCCCGAACCCGCAGTGCCGACGCTGAGGACTCGTATGACGACATCCGGCACCGCGCCGTCGGCCGCACCGGTCTTCCCGTGCCGCCGCACAAGGCTGCTATCGGCATGTCCACAACAACACTGTTTCCTGGGGGGAACCATGTCC
>NZ_JBEYVJ010000938.1:0-1110 GCF_040643935.1 Kitasatospora sp. NPDC047058
GACCTGCTCAAGCTCGGCCGCTCGCTCAACCCCTACGACCCGTACAACATCACCCACCCCGCCCAGTACCAGGACGGTGTGTCCACCACCTTGGCCGGTCTGATCCAGGCCGGTGACCATCCGGTCGACCTGCTCAAGGGCCTGGTCGGCAGCGGCTGGGGCAACGACCCCTCCGAGGCGGGCGGCAAGCTCGTCGGCAACTTCCTGATCGGCGCCGGCACCGGAGGCGGTGGCACCGCCGCCACCGTCGCCGAGCGCGAGGCCGCCGCCGTCGCCAAGAACGCGGCCGAGAAGGGCGCACAGGAATCCGCCGAGAAGACGGCCAAGGAGGCGGCGGAGAAGGCGGCGAAGGAGGCAGCAGCCCCGAAACCGGTCACCCCGGCGCCGATCGATCCAGCGGGACTCCCTGATGCTTGGTCCTTTAAGCCGTCCGACGGTGCAGCCGTTCACCAACCCGTCTCGCAACCGGTCGAGGCACCGGCGCTGCAGCCGCACCTCCCCGAGCCACCGGCGCAGGCACCCCAGCCCCCGGTCGTGAAGGCGCTCGATGGTTTTCTTCCGAAGGGCTACGACCCCGTGGCCGCGGCCCTACGGGACAGTCAGTTGGTGGAGGTGCAGGCTGCCGAGCGCGACCTTGCGGGGAGGGCCCGGGACTTCTTCGACGACATCGACGCCGAGGAGTTCGGGGCGAAGACCTGGAACGACGTCGCGGAGAAGCTCCCGGCCGAGCAGAAGGACGCGGTCGCGAAGTACACGTGGGGCTCCGACGGCGAGATCAACGGAGCCCTTCGCGGCACCGGCCCCGCGACGTCCGAGGCCAATCGCCTGATTCCTCAGCTCGACAAGGCTCTTGAGACCCAGCGGGTCCCCCAGGACATCGTCGTCGGCCGTGGGACCGACTTGGGGCATCTGGGTTTCGAGAACCCGATGGACATGGCGGGCCACAGGTTCATCGAGGACGGCTACATGTCCACCGCGATCGGTGAGCTGCCAACCAGCTACAGAGGCAAGCAAGGTGTCCTGCACCTCGTGGTGCCGGAGGGCACGCCCGGCCTGTGGGTGGAGAAGGTCGGCCGGGCGGGCAACTCCGAGCGTGAGGTGCTTCTCGGC
>NZ_JBEYVJ010000939.1:0-1108 GCF_040643935.1 Kitasatospora sp. NPDC047058
GCCGGCGGCGTCGAGGGCGCGGCGGGCGGTCTCCACCACGTGGGGGCGTTCGAGCAGCATGCCGTGCAGGCGGGGATGGGCGGCCAGGATGCGGCCGAGGAGTTCGCCGTTCCCGCCGGCGATGTCGACGACGGTCCGGGGCACGGCGGCCGTGGCCTCCGCGGCTGCCGCGGTGATGACCGGGTGGGCCGGGAGCGGCTCGAACATGCGCGAGCTTGCGGCCATGGACCGGTCGAACAGGTCGGCGAGCTCGGGGTGGCGGGCGAAGTGGTCGAAGTGGTTCTCGCCGTGGAGGTGCTCGAAGGCGGTCTCCCCGGTCCTGACGGTGTGTTCGAGACCGGCGAAGGAGTGGTAGAACGGGCCGCCGTACATCAGCGCCAGCGGCCGCATCGACCCGGGGGAGTCCGAGCGCAGCAGCGCACCGAGTCCGGTGAGCCGGAAGCCGTCCGGGTGTTCGGCGACCACGCCGAGCATCGCCAGGTAGCGCAGCAGGGTGGCGAGGCTCTGCGGGTGGGCGCCGACCGCCCCGGCCAGCGGCCGGACGCCGGTCGTACTGCGGGTGTCCATGGCGTCGGGCAGCCCCAGACGGGCGCAGACGGCCAGGGCCTGGGTCGTCCACGCCCCGGTCATCAGGCGCAGGAGCGTCTCGGCCGGCTGTTGGGTGCGGTGCCCCTGCACCTGGGGGGAAGGCAGGAGGGTCGCGGCGCGGCCGTGGCCGGCCAGGTGGGCGGCGAGGACGCTGTCGTGCCGGCCGGGGACGTGGAGTTCCACCCGCCGGTAGCCGGCCGTCGAACCGGCGGGGGCGGTGAAGTAGAGGACGGTGGCGTCCTCGTGCGGGTTGTAGCCGCCGCCGTCGGTGCCGGCGCCGAGGCGGGCGAACACCGCGCACAGCCCGCGGAGCACCAGCGGGTCCGGGTGCCCGACCTCGAAGGCGAGGTGCGCCTCGTGCTGGTGGGCCCGTTCGTGGGCGGCCAGCTCCGCGAGGTCCGAGCCCGGGGGCACGGTCAGCGTGAACACCTCCACCGTCCGGGGGTGCCCCGTCGGAGCCGTGGACGGGGGGACGCAGGATCCGCACGTCGAGCTGCGCCGCGTCGCGCCGGTGCCGCAC
>NZ_JBEYVJ010000940.1:0-1107 GCF_040643935.1 Kitasatospora sp. NPDC047058
CCACGACCGGTCCGCCCTCGTCGAGGTCCCACACCCGGACCGCTCCTCCGGAGTGGCCGGTGACGGCGACGGGACGGCCGTCCAGCACCGCCGTCGCCAGAGCCCGCACCGCGCCGTTGTCACCGGTGGCGGCCGTGCCGAGCTTCCGGCTCGTGGCCAGGTCCCACCAGTGCAGCGAGCCGTCCTCGCAGCCGGCGACAGCGAGCCCACGGTCCTCCACGACCACGGTCGCCACCACACCCACCTTGGCCGGCGCGGGCAGTGCGTACCGCAGCCGGGAATCCAGACCGGCGCCGGTCGCCCACTGCACGGTCCAGGGATCAGCGGCTTCCCGGCGGACCACCACCTCGGCGAGGCTTCGCGCCAGCTCCCGCTGTCCGTACCGGGCGGCGTCCAGCGCCAGCAGCTGCCGTCGCACCTGCGCGCCGGACTCACGGTGCACGTGCCCCGACGCCCGGTACACGGCAGCCGCCACCACCTCCTCCGGCCCGACCGCGCCGTCCACCGCCGCCACGACCTGCTCGGGGTCGCCGTTCACCAGCCACCCCGGATCGGTCAACCGCCCACCCGCAGTCACCACTTCACCGCGCGGACCGTCACCCGGGAACTCACCAGTCATGCCCGGCACCCTAGCCACACCCCCGGACAATCCGCCTCGCGCCCCGATCCGGCTCGGCCCGGCCGGCCTGACAGGACCCGTTCGTCCGCGTTCACCGGCGGATCGGCTTCCTGATCAGATCGCACAGCCCCGACCGTGCGAGGGTCAGAGGGTGAGCAGCCGGACGAGCAGCCCCGTCACCGTGCCCGCCGTCAACGCCGACCCCAGGACGGTGAACAGCAGGTCCACCGTCCGCTTGTCCCAGCCCTCGATCGCAAACCGGTGCGGGGCGTCCGGATCGTATCGGACCACGACGCGCGCCCCCACGCCGAAGTCGTCTCCGACGGTTCCGCGGCCGAACCTGGAGGCGTGTTCGCACACGCACCCGTCCAGGGTCGTCCAGGCCGCGACCGGGTGGTGGAACGTGGCACCTTCGTCGTCCCGCCTGACATCGTGGCGGACGATCCGGGCCTCGGCCGTGACGCAGGTCCGGCGGAGCACCCGGGCGC
>NZ_JBEYVJ010000941.1:0-1104 GCF_040643935.1 Kitasatospora sp. NPDC047058
AAAACCGAGCCTGACCCGGCCGTACGCAGACGCCCGAGCGGGGAGCGCCACCGCGCGAACCACGACGTCGCTGCGCCAGAGCCGGGCGCAACACCCCTGGACTACGCGGCGCCCGAGCAGATCTCCGGCCACCCGGTGGACGGCCGCTGCGACCAGTACAGCCTGGGCTGCGTGGTGTTCGAGATGCTGGCCGCGACACCGCCGTTCCGCCGCGAGAGCGACCTCGCGCTGCTCTGGGCCCACCTCAACGACCCGCCGTCGGCCCTGCGCGAGCTCCGGCCGGACCTGTCCGACGCCGTGGACGCCGCCGTGTACCGGGCGCTGGCCAAGGAGCCGGCCCGCCGCTACGCCAACTGCCTGGAGTTCGTGACCGAGCTGCGGGCCGCGATCGCCGGCGCCGCCGCCACCGCGGTGGTCCCGGCCGATCCGTGGCAGTCGGGCGGGCCGCCGACCCAGGTGGTCGCTTCCGGCCGGCCGTCCGCGCCCTCCTCGCCCACCTCGCCGCCGGTCGTCCCGGAGCCTCCGCTCTGGGCGGCCCCGGTCGTGCACCCGCCGCCGCGCTGAGGGGCGGGGGCGCGCCCCCGCCGTCGCCGCACCCTGTGTCCCGTCCCCGCCCCGAACCCCCTTCCAAGGCACGCCCTCCCGACCGCGGAGCCCCCATGAACGCCGTCAGCCAGGTCTTCGCCCTGATCGCCGCCGCGATCCACGTGATCGCGTGGCCGCTGGAGAGCTTCCTGTACGGGCACCCCCGGGTCCGCTACCTGCTCACCGGCAGCACGGCGGACGCGCCCGAGGTCCGGCTCTGGCGGTTCAACGTGGGCTTCTACAACCTGTTCCTGGCGCTCGGCCTGGGCGTCGGCGTGACCGCACTGCACACCGGGCACGAGGCGACCGGGCGGGCGCTGGTCGTCTACGTCAGCGCCTTCATGATCGCCGGCGGGACCATCCTGTTCGTCTCCGAACGCCGGCTGTGGCGCGTGGCCCTCGCCCAGGCGGTGCCACCGGCGGTGGTCCTGATCGCCGACCTCGTCTGAGCCCGGTGGCCTGCCGCCGGCCGGTCACCGCCCGGGCGGCGGGGCCGTGCCCCCGGCGACCTCGCCGGCC
>NZ_JBEYVJ010000942.1:0-1104 GCF_040643935.1 Kitasatospora sp. NPDC047058
GGGCCCGCGGACCAGCACGTGGCCACCGCCCAGGTTCGGGCCTTCGGCCTGCGGCCCGGTGACGTCCTGACCGGCGCGTCCCGCCCCCGTGCCACGGCCGGTCACCGGCCGTCCCTGACCCGCCTCGACACCGTCAACGGCCACACCGCGGACGAGCCGCAACCCCGGCCCGCGTTCGCCGAACTGACGCCGCTCCACCCGCAGCAGCCGCTGCGTCTCGAAACGGACCCGAAGCAGCTGACCGGCCGGATCGTGGACCTCGTCGCCCCGATCGGCAAGGGCCAGCGCGGCCTGCTCGTCGCCCCGCCGAAGACCGGCAAGACGATGATCATGCAAGCGATCGCGGCAGCGGTCGCCCGCAACCATCCCGAGGCGCACCTGATGGTCGTCCTGGTCGACGAGCGCCCCGAGGAGGTCACCGAGATGCAGCGCTCCGTGCGGGGCGAGGTCATCGCCTCCACGTTCGACCGGCCCGCCCGCGACCACATCGCCATCGCCGAACTCGCGATCGAGCGCGCCAAGCGCCTCGTCGAACTCGGCCACGACGTCGTCGTCCTGCTCGACTCGATCACCCGGCTCGCCCGCGCCTACAACTCGGCGGCCCCCGCCACCGGCCGCACCCTCACCGGCGGACTCGACTCCGCCGCGATCCACCACCCGAAGAAGCTCTTCGGCGCAGCGCGCAACATCGAGAACGGCGGCTCACTGACGATCGTGGCCACCGCCCTCGTGGACACCGGTTCCCGCATGGACGACCTGATCTTCGAGGAGTTCAAGAGCACCGGCAACATGGAGCTGCGACTGGACCGCCGGCTCGCCGACAAGCGGCTCTTCCCCGCCGTCGACGTCCGCGCCTCCGGCACCCGCCGCGAGGAACTCCTCCACGGTCCCGCCCGTACCTCCGCCGCCTGGACCCTGCGCCGGGTCCTCAGCGGCCTGGACACCCAGCCTGCCGCCGAGCTGCTCCTGGACCGGTTGAAGCGGACCGGAAGCAACTCCGACCTCCTCCGCCAGGTGATCGTCAACTCGCCGGCCCGCGCCACCTGAGCGGCCGGGAAGCCGTTCACCGGACCGGACGGACCCGACACGGGGACCGGACCGGAC
>NZ_JBEYVJ010000943.1:0-1098 GCF_040643935.1 Kitasatospora sp. NPDC047058
GGACGGCCCTGCTGGCCGCCCGCCCGCTCGACCTTCCGGAAGGCCAACGCCCCCGCTACGCCAGGCTGTTGACCGGCCTGGCCGGAGGCCTGGACGAGGACACGGCCGACTCCGTGCTCTCCGCGCTGCAGGCCTGGGCCGCGTACGCGCCGGAGGGCTCCGAGTACGTCCGGCGGGCCGCCACCGACCTGAGCCGGGGCCGCGGCGTCTGGCACCGCGCCATCGGCGTGGTCGGCGCGCTGGCCGACTCGGGCCTGCCGCACCCGGTCGGCGGCGCGGCGCCGGGCAGCCTGCTGCACGGCACGGTCACCGACCTGCTGGCCGCCGTCCGGGCCGGGGAGCCGGACGCCGAGGCGGACCACGACCTGCCCGCCTTCCAGTGCCTGCGCCGCCTGGTCACGATGACCGTGAGCAGCCGGCCCACCCTCGCCGCGCTGGCCGACCTGCTCGCGGACGAACCCGACCTCCTCCCGGTCCGGGTCTCGGCACTGACCCGCGCGCTCGACCCGTACGCCGACCTGCCCGTATTCTCCGCCGGCCTCCGCGCCCTGGCCGCGGCCCTGCGGGGCCACCCCGCGCTGGCCGGCGGCACGGCCGTCGCCCTGAGGCACCTCCACTCGCGCAATCGGAGCCGGGGGGTGCAGGAGGCCACCGTGCTGGAGGCCGCCCGGCGGCTGGTGGACGGCGCGGACGGTGACGGTCTGGCGGAGGGCCTGCTGGCGGTCGCCCTGCTCGGTGCGTTCGGCCGCTCGTTCCACTGGCCCGAGCCATGGCGGGCCCTCCTGCGCACGCTGCGCGCGCACCCGGCCGCGGACGTCCGGATCCCCGCCCGTGAGGTCGTCACCAGCCTGGAGTGACGCCGGTGACGCCCCCTCGGGCCGTCCGGCCCGGGGGCGTACTTGTCCTGGCGGCGTCATCGATTTGTCGCGTTCGCTTCATGTGAGGGATGCTCAGGTTCGGCATCGTCCGTAGCCGACCGCCGCACCGAGCGTTTCTGACAAGGGGACAGTCATCGTGACCGCACGCCGCGCCCTCGCCGGCACCATCGCCACCGGTCTGCTCGCCGCAGCCGCCGCCCTCGCACCCGCCCAGGCGGCC
>NZ_JBEYVJ010000944.1:0-1098 GCF_040643935.1 Kitasatospora sp. NPDC047058
CTACCTGGAGCTGCGGCGCTTCCGCGGCCCGCTGCGCCGCGCCGTCCCGGTGCTGCTCTGCCTGATCCCCCTGCTGTACGGTGCCATGTACCTGTGGGCCAACTGGGACCCGTACGGCAAGACCGACCGCATCCGCGTGGCGGTCGTCAACCTCGACCACCCCGCCACCAGCGCGCAGGGCACCACCGTCGACGCGGGCGCGGAGGTGGTCGGGCGACTGAAGGCGTCCGGCACGTTCGGATGGCAGTTCGTCGACCGGAAAGCGGCGAGCGCCGGGCTGCGTACCGGGCGCTATGCGTTCACCATCGAGATCCCCGCCGACTTCAGCAGCCGGCTGACCAGCGCGTCGGACCCGCAGCCCCGCCAGGCCGGAATCCGCATGGAACTCAACGACGCCAACAACTACATCGCGGGCGTGATGACCGAGGTCGTCCAGTCGAAGTTGGAGGCCCAGATCGACTCGGCCACCCACGAGGCCTACGTACGCGCCCTCTACGGCGAGCTGTCGCAGGTACGCCGGCAACTGGCCGCCGCCTCGAACGGCGCCCGGCAACTGGTCACCGCCACGGCCACAGCGCAGCAGGCGACCGCGGCCCTCACTGCCGTCAACACGACCGCGCACACCGGCACCACCCAACTGGCCACGGGTGCACAGCAGATCAGCCAGGCCATCACCCGAGTCGACGACGCCGCCCGGAGTCTCGAGACCTCAGCCTCGCGCCAGATCCCCGCCGCCGCGTCCGCCCTGGTCACCGCCGCCACTGTCGCCGCCGACGGCACGGACTCCGTACGGACCGGCACGTCGCAGGTCAAACAGGGCACCGCGACCGCGGTCGCCGACCTCCGGGCACTGGCCTCGGCCCACCCCGAGCTGGACCAGGACCCGGCCTTCCAGCGCGTCCTGCGGGATTCCCAACAGGTCGACGGCGCTGCCGGCCAGGTCGACGCCCGGGCATCCTCGGCGCATGCCGCCGCGACCCAGGCGCTTACCGTCGCGCAGGACCTGCAACGCAAGACGGGCACACTGCAACAGCAAGCCCTCGCGGTGACCACCCCGCTCCAGCTGGTCGACACCGGCGCGCAGGGCGTCGCCGCGGG
>NZ_JBEYVJ010000945.1:0-1096 GCF_040643935.1 Kitasatospora sp. NPDC047058
GGGCGCCGGTGCCCGTGTAGAGCTTCTCCCAGGCGACCGGGACGCCGCGGACGAACGCCTTGGCGAGCGCGGTGAGCAGGGCGCGGGGTTCGTCGCGGCCGCGGCGCAGCAGGGGCAGCCAGACCTCGTCGGCCGCCTCGCTCTCGACGTTGGCACGGGTCTGCGGGCCCATGCCGGAGAGGATGCCGTCGGGCCCGATCTCGATGAACGTCCGCACGCCGGCGGCACGGAGGGCGTTCGCGGCGTCGGAGAAGCGGACGGCCTCGCGGACGTGCTTCACCCAGTAGGCCGGATCGGTGACCTCGTCGGTCACCGGGTGTCCGGTGAGGGCGGAGACCATCGCCAGCCTGGGTGCGCGGTAGCTGACCGCACGGACCACCTCGGCGAACTCCGCCAGCATCGGCTCCATCAGCGGGGAGTGGAAGGCGTGGGAGACCTGGAGGCGCTTGGTGCGCGCACCGGCCGCGGCCAACTCCTCGGCGGCGGCGAGCACTTCGTCCTCGACGCCGGAGATCACCACGGCTGTGTGGCCGTTGACGGCGGCGACGCCGACGCCGGTTCGGCCGGCGATCGCTTCGAGGACCTGTTCCTCGGTGGCTTCGACGGCCACCATGGCTCCGCCGGTGGGGAGTTGCTGCATCAGACGGCCACGGGCCGCCACCACGGCACAGGCATCGTCCAACGACCACACGCCGGCCACGTGCGCGGCCGCCAGCTCACCGATCGAGTGGCCGGCCACCACCTGCGGCGACACGCCCCACGACTCCAGGAGCCGGTAGAGCGCGACTTCGATCGCGAACAGCGCGGGCTGCGCCCACCCCGTCTCATCGATCCGGCCCTCGTCCTCACCGCGGATCACCGCGGCGAGGGAGCCGTCCAGGTGCTCGGCCAGCCCTGCGCACACCGCGTCGAAGGCCTCGGCGAACACCGGGAACGCCGCATACAGGCCCTGGCCCATGCCCACACGCTGGGCACCCTGCCCGGTGAACACGAACCCGACCTTGCCGACACCGCCAACCGTGCCGGACACCACCTCGGGAACCTCACGCCCCTCGGCCAAAGCCTTCAGCCCGGAGGCCAGTTCGTCACCGTCGGA
>NZ_JBEYVJ010000946.1:0-1096 GCF_040643935.1 Kitasatospora sp. NPDC047058
CCGCGGCCGAACCGTTCGCAACGGGTGCGAACCGGTGCCGACGGTGAAGACCGCCGGAATCGGTCATATCGTCGCGCAGTAGGACCAGCCGGCGGGGGGTCAGCCGCGGGGCAGCACCAGGCCCTGCACGACCGGGAGCCTGCGCCAGTCGCTGGAGACGATGCTGGCGTGGGCCCGGGCGAGCTGCTCGGTGCGGGTGCGGGCCTGGTCCTGGGTGGGGTCGGTGGAGCTGATGGCGGGGGCCACGTTGTGGGCGTCGGTCATCGTCAGCAGGTAGTGGCGGGCGTCGTACCAGGCGGTGTCGATCCCGCCCGTGTAGGCGGCCGCGTCACCGTCGAAGACCACGAACCAGGGGCGGATCGAGGTCTCGCCGTACTTGCCGCGCGGGTCGCCGGCCGCGGCGCCGTGGACGGCGGGGAAGACCTGGGCGTCGCGGGTCCGTCCGGCCGTGGCGAGGTCGCGGAGGTGGCGGGCGTACTCGACGTCGGTGGGGAGGGTGTCGAAGGGGTTGCTCTCCTCCAGGGAGCCGGGGATCACGTACACCAGGACACGGCCGGCCAGGGACGCCCGGGTGGGCCAGTTGCCCGCGCGGGCGGCTTCGTCGGCGTTGGCGTAGCTGCCGCCGCCGGGCTTCGCGAGGAGGTCGGCGGGGCGGAACACGGCGGAGCCGAGGTGCGCGGCTATCAGCGCGTCGAGCTGGGCCGGGCCCATGCCGCGGTTGGCGGCGAAGCCGGCCTTGAGCTCCAGCTTGACGACCAGGGGGCCGGCGGCGGGGTGGGCGCCGAGCCAGATCCGGACGTCGTCGAGGCAGGTCTCGAGGTTCTTGTTGGTGCCGCCGGTGTAGAGCTGGGCGGGCGTGGTCGCGGCGGCGCAGTTGTTGCTGTTGCCGAGCGGGTTGGAGTGGCTGACCTTCCACTCCTTGGTGACGGTGTCGGTCCACGCGTCGAGCTCGATCATGCCGGTGCCGGTGTCCAGGCCCTCGGCGAGGTGCGCGAACGCGGCCGGGTCGTAGGTGTTGTGGAGGCCGACGGTGGTGGCCGAGCCGAACGGGAGCTCGCCGGGGCCGCTCGCACCCGCCCAGGCGGCCGGCGCGAGC
>NZ_JBEYVJ010000947.1:0-1093 GCF_040643935.1 Kitasatospora sp. NPDC047058
GCGCCCGGGCTCCGGGCTTCGGCCTATGGTTTTATCCAGGCCTCGCTCCGGGCTCGAACCGCAGGGGCTGACGCGCGGCCCCGGGTTTGGCAGGCTGGGGCGGTCGCCGCCGGGACCGGCCCGGGCGGGCGCAGCGCGGAGCGGAGAGGACGGCGACCGGTCATGACGGGGCAGCAGTTCGGCGACTACCAGAACGAGATCTACCTCGACGGGCTGTTCGGCCGGCAACCCGGCCTGCCGATGACCTTCGCCGAACTGGCGGCCCGCGCCGAGGCCGCACTGTCGCCGTCGCTCTGGTCGTACGCGGCCGGCGGCGCGGGCGGCGAGCACACCCAGCGGGCCAACACGACCGCCTTCGAGCGTTGGGGCCTGGTGCCGCGGATGCTGGTCGGTGCCGCCCGACGGGACCTGACGGTGGACCTGTTCGGCCTGCGGCTCCCGTCGCCGCTGTTCCTGGCGCCGGTCGGGGTGATCGGGCTCTGCGCCCAGGACGGCCACGGCGACCTCGCCACCGCCCGGGCCGCCGCGCGCACCGGCGTGCCGATGGTGGCGTCCACGCTGAGCGTCGACCCGATGGAGCAGGTCGCCGCCGAGTTCGGCGACACGCCCGGCTTCTTCCAGCTCTACACCCCGACCGACCGGGCCCTCGCCGAGAGCCTGGTCCACCGCGCGGAGGCGGCGGGCTTCCGGGGCATCGTGGTCACCCTGGACACCTGGGTCACCGGCTGGCGCCCGCGCGACCTCGCCACCGGCAACTTCCCCCAGCTGCGCGGGCACTGCCTGGCGAACTACACCTCCGACCCGGTCTTCCGGGCCCGGCTGGCCAAGGCCCCCGAGGAGGACCCGGCGGCCGTGGTGCGCGAGTGGGTCGGCCTCTTCGGCAACCCGCTGACCTGGGACGACCTGCCCTGGCTGCGCTCGCTCACCGACCTGCCGATCCTGCTGAAGGGCATCTGCCACCCCGAGGACGCCCGGCGGGCCCGGGACGGCGGGGTGGACGGGATCTACTGCTCCAACCACGGCGGGCGGCCCGCCCCCGGCGGCCGGCCCGCCCCGGCCGCGCGGGCCCGCCGGGGGGGGGGAGGTGGGGCGA
>NZ_JBEYVJ010000948.1:0-1093 GCF_040643935.1 Kitasatospora sp. NPDC047058
ACTGCCGTCGGAGCCCAGCACCACGGCCTCGTTGACGTCCTGGCCGAACGCCTTGCCGTTGCCGACCTCGTTCACCACCAGCAGGTCGCAGCCCTAGCCTCCTCGGCCAGCCGGGCCTGGCCGTAGTCCCAGACGGTGACCAGGCTGCGGTCGCCGCCGGTGGTGGCCCGGACCTCGACGTTGACGTCCGACAGGAAGGACGTGAGGTACGGCTGGCGGCCGGCCCACCGCTGCGCGAACCACTCGCCGGTGTCGGGGCGGAGCAGCAGCTCCGCCATCGCGCGCCCGGCCACCACCAGCACGTCGCCCGGCACGGTCGGGAAGCGCGACCAGGCGAGCGCCGCGGGCGAGGCGGGGAGCCGGTGGACGCGCAGCGAGCGCTCGGGTTCGAAGACCGCCGTCCAGCGGGGCCCCGAGCCCTCGTCGCGCAGCCGCAGCACCACGCCGTCACCGACCCCGAAGGCGATGTGCCGGCGGACGCCGTCCCGCTCCCGGTCGTCGAGTTCGGACAGCACCGCGAACAGCGAGGTGGCGGCGGCCCGGCCGCGCTGCGCGTCCCGGCCGCCGAGCACCGCGGCGGCGCCGTCGGCGACGAGCTGCACCGAGCGGGCCACCCCGCCGAGCGCGACGCCGAGCATGCCGGAGACCTCCGGGTCGTACCCGGCGCCGAACAGCTTCCCCTGCAACCTCGGTGCGTAGTCGGCGAGTTGCTGGGGAAGCGCACGGCAGGCCGCGGTGGCGGCGGTCTGGCTCAGCGGCTCCCCCGGGGCGCCGGAGGCGACGGAGCCGAGCAGGACGGGCGTGCCGAACCCGTCGATCCTGCTGAGCAGGACGGCGTCCCGGCGGTGCTCCTTGCCACGGCGGTTGCTCTCCCCGCGGACCGAGGCGGCGCGCACCACCAGCGGGCCCAGGTCGGCGCCGTCGACCACGCTGTCGGCGACGGCGTCGCGCCCGAGCGGCAGTTCGCGCGGGACGGCGGGTGACGGTGCCTCGACGGGCGCCGGCCGGACGGCGGCCAGTTCGTCGAGCTTGGCGCCGAGCGCGGCGGCGGTGTCCTCGGCCCGGGCCCGCTCGCCGCTCTCGGCGGCGGATG
>NZ_JBEYVJ010000949.1:0-1093 GCF_040643935.1 Kitasatospora sp. NPDC047058
GGGCGGCGTCGTTCCGTACGCCCGGGCCGCGGCCGTCGCCGAGCGGAACTCGCCGGCCACCCGCGGAGCCAGCCGGGCACGCACGGCATCGAGCGAGCCGTCGCCGAGCCGGTGCCAGCGGGAGGCGTTGTCGACGTGCGTGCCCGGCTGGCTCCGCGGGCCCGGCTGGCCGTCTGGCCGGACCTCTCCACCGACGTCGCTGCGGTCCTGGCCGCTCTCCCCGACGAGGGCCTGGTCGAATTCGTGTGGGAGGAGGAAGACGGCCGGATCACCAGTACGGTCGCCGACGAGACCCAGTTCGCGGAACTCGCCGCGCAGATCGCCGGCGCACGTGCCGCTGCCGTCCTGTCGATGTACGTCGACGAGCGCAGCCCGCTGTTCACGGCCGTGCTGCCCGACGGCGATGGCGTCCTGCGCGCCCGATGGCGCACGGATCCGGCGCCGGGCGACCGGGACTGGGCCGCTCTGAAGACCCTGCGCCGCGGCCGGACCGTGACCGGCATCGTCACCGAGATCGCGGGTTTCGGCGTCACGTTCGTCGACATCGGCGGCTTCACCGCGATGATCAACATTCCCGAGCTGTCCTGGCGCCCCGTCAGCCACCCCTGCGACGTCGTCGCGGTCGGTCAGCGGATCACGGCGGAGATCCTCGACGTCGACCTGGTGCGGGAACGGGTGTCGCTGTCCCTCAAAGCGCTGCAGGAAGACCCGATGCTGCAGATCGCGCAGCAGGTGGGCCGGATCGTGGCCGGAGAGGTCACCAGGCTCGTACCGTCCGGTGCCTTCGTCCGCATCGAGGACCGGAAGGACGGCTTCGAAGGGTTCGTGGACAACGCCGAACTCGCGGCGCCGCCCGTGGACGGGCCCGAGGACGTCGTTCAGGTCGGGGACAGGCTCACCGTGAAGATCATTGATGTCGATCCCGCGCGGCGCCGGATCGCGCTGTCGCGCACGCAGGCTCAGGGCTCGCGTGCGCAGGAGAACCGCCGTGTCTGACGCGCCGGGCCGGTCGCAGGGCGGCCGCCCCACAGCTGGGAGCGGGGCGTCGGCCTGCGCCCGCCTGGAGCGGTGGCCTGCACCCGCGGGAAGCCGC
>NZ_JBEYVJ010000950.1:0-1093 GCF_040643935.1 Kitasatospora sp. NPDC047058
CGGATCTCGGCGGCGGTGTAGGTCTGGGTGAGGAGCTGGGCGATCAGGGAGGAGGCCCGCAGGTGCTGGAGCCAGGCCATCACCGAGCGGCGGCGGGGCGACGTCATCGCCGGCTACGGCACCGACGTCGACGTGGACGTGATCCGCGCATGGTGGTCGTTGCGGAGCCTGCTGGTGGTTCGCTGGCTGGTCGAGCACGGCTTCGACCCGTCCGCGCCGGGCTGTGAGATCGACGTGCTGAGATCCCGGCTGTGAGGCTGCGCGGCCGACTGTCACGCCGGCGTTCCGTCGCCTGGTCGATGCGCACGACGCCGGCTACACGCTGACGGGTCCTTCGGAGTCCCGAGGTGGTCGGCGGTCGCTCACGACTGCGCACCGAGCGGCAGGGTGCCCGCCGGTGCCGACCAGCTCGACGGCGGCGCCGGGGACGGAGGTGAGGCTGCGGGAGAACACCACGTGCTTGAGGTGCGGGTAGGCGTCGTCGATTCCGGCCTTGACGCCGATCTCGTACGTGTGGCGGCCTTCGAGCACGGTGTCGAAGTGGGTGCCCTCGGCGGTGACGGACAGGGCGGTACGGGCCGGACCGGGGAGCGTCTCCGGGTACTCGGTGATCACCTGCTCCAGGAGTCCGGGCCGATCGGCCAGAAACCGTCCGGGCCGGTCGGGTCGCCGCCGCCGGGGGCGGCGATGTGGCCGTCCAGGGTAGCGGCGATGAAGTACACGAGCTTGCGCTCGGGTGATCTCCCCGGTGCCGGCCCGACCGGATGCGAAAGGGCGCAATACCCCTCTCGCGTATGCGGGCGGGCTGCGGTCGGTCCTGCCGCTGCTGCGCCCTCAGGACGCGCAGTCGACGCAGATCGGTTGGCCGTTCTTGTCCTCCCCGGCGAGCTGGGAGCGGTGGTGGACCAGGAAGCAGGTCATGCAGGTGAACTCGTCCTGCTGACGGGGCACGACCCGCACCGTGAGTTCCTCACCGGACAGGTCGGCGCCCGGAAGCTCGAGGGGCCGGGCCCGAGCACGAAGGAGAGCAAGGTCATGGGACAGGTGCAGGCCACCACCGAGCGGGTCTACGACGCCACCCCCGAGCGGGTGT
>NZ_JBEYVJ010000951.1:0-1083 GCF_040643935.1 Kitasatospora sp. NPDC047058
CGGGGCGGGAGATCCCGAACTCCACCACCGTGTCCCAGCCGCGGCGCAGGTCCTCCACCGCGTCCTGCGGCTCGGGGTCGAGCTGTGCGCGCTTGCTCTCCAGGAACTGCGCGTAGCCGTGCTCGGCGACGGCCTCGAGGAGCCCCTCCTTGTCGCCGAAGAGGCGGTAGATCGCCGGCGGCTGCATCCCGGCCGCGGCGGCGACGGCGCGGGTGCTCACCGCGTCCGGGCCGCCGCTCTCCAGCAGCCCGACGGCCGCCTCGACGATGCGGCGGCGGGGACTGTCGACGGTGTTACGAAGAGGCATGAAATCAATGATATCGGACGCTTGATTCCATCGTTAGTTCCAGTGTTACCATCGTAACGATTCCACTGGAAACACATGGGGAGAACTTCCATGATCATCGTGACCGGAGCCACCGGGAAGCTCGGCCGCCGTACCGTCGAACGCCTCCTGGACCGCGTCCCCGCCGACCACATCGGCGTCAGCGTCCGTGACCCCCGCAAGGCCCAGGACCTCGCCGGCGACATCGCCCTCCCCGCCGACGGCCCCGTCGCCTGGACCGGCCACGACGACCTCGCCGAGGCCACCGCGGCGATCCTCACCGAGGAGGAGGGCCGCTTCGAGGGGCCGACCCCGCCGCTCACCGGACCGGCCGCGCTCGACTTCGACGCCGTCGCCGAGATCGCGGCCCGGGCCACCGGGCGGCCGTTCACCCGCACCGTCGTCCCCGACCACGCCTTCCGCGAGCAGACACTGGCGCACGGCGCCCCGGCCCCGATCGCCGACCTGATCGTGAGCATCTTCGCAGCGGCACGCAACGGCGAGTTCACCACCGTCGACCCGACACTGGCCGAGCTGATCGGGCGGGAGCCCGCCGCCTTCGGCGCCCTGCTGGAGCACGCCTGGGCCGAATAGACCCCGCGGGCCGCGCAGAAGGCGTGGGCCCGACCATGCACGCGGCTGAACCCGCCGTGATCATCCGGTGAAACACGCGCCCCTGAGGCCCCGGACCAACACGCGAGCGTCAGGTGAACTGCTCCTTCAGCTCGCCGATCAGGTCCTCGATGGCGAGGGTGGAG
>NZ_JBEYVJ010000952.1:0-1081 GCF_040643935.1 Kitasatospora sp. NPDC047058
TCGGCCCGGCGCTCTTCGTCCTCAACACCGCGGTGGTGATGGGCTTCCAGGTCCGCGCGGCCCGCGGCGTCACCGGACTGCGCTCCGCCTCGCGCTCCACCGGACGCCGTACCGGGTGCCAGCAGGACGAGGTCCAGGCCGTCCTCCCTGGCCCGCTCGACAGCGCCGAACGCCAGTCTCATGTAGTAGTCCAGGCGGGTCGCGGTGCGCGGCAGGTGCAGGCCGATCGCGCCGGTGCTGGACCGGCGCAGGCTGCGCGCCGCGGTGTTCGGCCGGTAGCCGAGTTCCCGGGCCACGTCCTGGATGCGCTCGCGCGTGGTCTCGGACACCCGGCCGGAGCCGCCGAGCGCGTTGGAGACGGTGCTCTTGGACACCCCGGCCGCCCGGGCCACGTCGATCAGGGTCACGGAGCGGCTGGTCACAGCCCGGAAGTCTAGACGCAGCCCCGCGCCGATCTCCCACTCCGGTCCGCCACTCCCTTGCTGGAACGTTCCAGCAGTGTTTAAGGTGCACGTGCTGGAACGTTCCAGCACCGGCTGCCGACGTCCGGCCCGGCCGATGCGACCGGAAGCACCCCGACCGGCGGGTCGCCGGCCCCGAACCCCAGGAGGCATCCGCATGACGCGCGGATTCGATGTTGTGGAGACCTGTATCGCCGACCTGCGTGCGGCGCTGGAGAAGGGCGAGACCACCGCGGTCGCGCTGCTCGACGCCTACCTCGCGAGGATCGACGCGTACGACCGGCCCGGCACCGCCACCGCGCTCAACGCGATGGTCGTGATGAACCCGGACGCCCGCGCCGAGGCGGAGGCCTCCGACGCCCGCCGCGCGCGCGGCGAGACCCTCGGCCCGCTGGACGGCATCCCCTACACCGCGAAGGACAGCTACCTCTCGCAGGGCCTGACGGCCGCGGCCGGCTCGCCGGCGTTCGAGCACCTCGTCGCCCAGCGCGACGCCTTCGCCATCGAGCGGCTGCGCGCGGGCGGGGCCATTGCAGGTGATCGTACTCACTGGTCCAGTCAGCCAGCGTCTTGGGATCACGCTCAAGAAAGCCGCGCCGCTCCGTCTCGCTATAGCCAAC
>NZ_JBEYVJ010000953.1:0-1081 GCF_040643935.1 Kitasatospora sp. NPDC047058
ACCTCGCCGCGATCGAGACGCCGGACGACCGCACCGTCGTCTTCCACTTCCCGCAGCCGCAGGCCGACGTGTTGACGGCGGTGGTGGCCGCCCGGTGCCGCCCCCGGACGGTGGTGGGGATCGACCGGTCCGAGCGGTTCGCCCGGTCGGCCAGGGACGCGGCCCCGGACCGGACGGGATCCGCGTCGTGATCGCCACGCTGCTCTTCGCGCCGCACGGCCAGGCGCTGCTGTTCCGGCTCACTCCGGCCACCCTGGCAGTCAGCCTCGCCGGCCACCTGGTCTACGGCGGCGTTCTGGGCTGGACCCTCGGGCGACTCGACCGACGGCACCGGGTGCTCAGTGGTGCACCGGCGTGGCCCCGCTTCCGCAACGCAGCCTCGGCCCCCGCCGGGCGGGACGGGAGCCACTGACCCCCGCCGACGACTGCTCCATGAGCCACGACAGCACAGCGGCCTGCCCTGGGCGATGCCTCCGGGCCCGGATGCCGTCGGCGACTGGGGTGATCCGGGCGTGAACAGTGATCCGCGCTCGTGGAACGACAAGGGCCGGCGCATCGTCTCCACCGCGAGGCTGCGCGGCCGGACAGCCGCGCAGTCGGCGCGGGATGTCCGGCCGCCCGGGAGACACGGGCGCGACGCTTCGTGGTCACTCTCGCGGCGGTGTTAAAAAGGACGCATGGTCGAACACGCCGACCGGTCCCGGAGCGCATCGAAGCCGACACTGCTCGCGAGGAACCTCCTCCCCAGGAGCCCGCGGAGCGTCGCCGGCCAGGTCTTCGCGCTGCAGATCGCGGTCGTGCTGCTGCTCATCCTCGGGGCGATCCTGGCGCTGGTCCTGGAATCGCGGAGCGCCAGCGAGGCCGAGGCCCGCCACCGGTCGGTGGCCGTCGCCCAGGCCGTCGCCCACGCCCCCGGTCTCCCGGCGATCCTGGATTCGCCGAATCCGACGGCGGTGCTCCAGCCGATGACGGAGGACACGCGCAAGCAGGCCGGCGTCGACTTCATCGTGATCATGCCGACTTCGGCGGGCCGACCGGCGAACAGCCGCCCGGGGCCGTTGAATTCGACCGGGGGCCGGCC
>NZ_JBEYVJ010000954.1:0-1069 GCF_040643935.1 Kitasatospora sp. NPDC047058
CGGCCGACTTCCCACTCCCGGCGGCTGTCAGGGGCGGTAGCCGATGTCGGACGGGGTGTAGAGGCAGTGTGCGCCGTCCGGGCCGCTGCCGGTCTCCTTCGGCTCGCCCTTGGTCACGCCTTCGAAGCGCTTGCAGACGGCGATCCGCCGCTCGGCGTCCCCGGCGATGGTGAGGCGGGAGATCTTCGCGGTGTCGCCGAGGTTGGCGTTGATACCGACGACGGCCTTGCCCGGGCCGGTGGCGAGGACGTTGTCGATGATCACGTGGCGGGGGTACTGGGTCTTGCAGTTGCCGCACGAGCGGTAGAGCTTCCCGAAGTCCTCGACCCGGAAGTTCTTGATCACGAAGGTGCCCGGGCCGTTGTGCTGGAAGACCTTGTCCGACGCCCCGCGGGCGCCGCCGCCGTCGACGGTCATGACCTGGGCGGCTGAGGTGCCCTTGAAGGTCGCGGCGTCCTCGCCGACGTTCTCCCACCAGACGTTGCGGAGCGTGCAGGTGCCGGCGCAGTGCACCCCGTCGGCGGCGGGGTTGCCCAGGATCACGTTCTGGAGCACGGCGCCGTCGGCGAGTTCGAACATCGCGGGCTGGTTCTCCGACTGGTCCGAACTGCCCAGCGGGCCACGGCCGACGAAGCGCTGGCCACCGCCGTCGAAGAACGTGTCCACCTTGCGGGTCCCCGTCAGCGGCACGTCCGGGCCCTTGGGCGTGGGCCATGCCGGGATCGCTCCGGCGGGCGCGGGGGTGGGGGTGGTGGCATTAGGCTTCGCGGTGGCGGTGGCGGTCGCACTTGGGGTGGGCTTGGCGGTGGTGCCGTCCGCGGTCCTCAGCTGCCACCGCTTCCCCGCCGCCGAGTCGCAGGAGTTCTGCTGCACCGGTGCGCCGGCCTCGGCCGAACCGTCCTTGACGGCAAGGCACTTGCCGCTCCCGGCATTGACCAGGCGGTACCCGCCGTCGACGGCCTTCGCCGTCCAGCGCTGTGCGGCGGCGCCGTCCTGGCACGCTTCCTGCCGGACGGCGGCGCCCGCGCCGGTCTTGGCGTCCCGAGATCGGAAGAGCGTCGGGGAGGGA
>NZ_JBEYVJ010000955.1:0-1064 GCF_040643935.1 Kitasatospora sp. NPDC047058
GTCGTGCACTTCGGTGGTCATGGCGGTGCCGAGCGCGTCGACGACGCCCTGCGCCGCTCGGCGCAGGGGTTGCACGTCGGCGAGCTTGGCGACGGCCCACCCGGGGGCTTCGAGGCCGTCGGCGATCTGCCGGGCGACGATGCCGAGCAGGCGCTGCTCGGCGTCCTCGTACAGCGCCCGCACGCGCTCGGCGAGATCCTCGGCCATCCAGGGGGAGACCGGCATGCGATCACCCCCTCGACCACCTACACGCCGAAGGTGGGCGCCGGGTCCGGCACGGCTTGCCCGGTCTCGGCGTGGATGCGGGCCACCTCGGCGGCGACCGCATCGGCGTCCCACTCCGGATTGACCATGCGGACCTTGGTCTCGGTGCTGACGGCCTGCGCCTGGCCGAGCAGGGAGAGCGTCTGCGCCTGCGTCTGGGCGTCCGGGGCGACCGCCGCCCCGAACGCCACGGTCGGCCGCTCCGGGGCGAGCCGGGACCAGCCGAGCGCGCGGTCGAGCTGCAGCAGCGCCTCGACGATGTCGGCGACGGCCGGGGCCGCGTAACCGATCTTCGCCCTGCGGGTCACCATGCTGTCGTGCCCGCGAGCCAGTGTCTCCGTCGCGGTGACCGGCGGACCGCCGTCGAGCCCGAACGTGCTCGGGCTGTAGCCGGCCGCCTCGACGATCTGCCGCACGAGCGCGTCGGACGTCGCCTTGTGCTCTGCAACGCGGATCGCGAACTGCGACATGGTGATGCCGGCGCCCGTGTCGGTCGGCGGGATGTCGAGGGCCTGCCAAATCTCCTGGTCGTCGTCGAACGCTGCGCCTTGGCCGGGGCCGCGGTTGCGCAGGTAGCCGGCGGGGACGATGAGGCGAGCGCGGGCGAGTCGAATGTCGCGCATCCAGCTCGACCACACCTCGTCGAGCGCGTCGCACATGTCGCGCGCCGGGCCCTGCAGGTCGGATCGGCCGAGCGGCGACCCGCGGTGGGAGCGGTTGGGGCCGATGTTGGGCCAGTAAGCAGCGGTGAGAGCGGGGATGCCGG
Source organism: Kitasatospora sp. NPDC047058 (assembly GCF_040643935.1). Classification (NCBI taxonomy): domain Bacteria; kingdom Bacillati; phylum Actinomycetota; class Actinomycetes; order Kitasatosporales; family Streptomycetaceae; genus Kitasatospora; species Kitasatospora sp. NPDC047058. The sequence goes on from NZ_JBEYVJ010000955.1 coordinate 1,031, forward strand.
TCTCGATCGCGCCGGACGGGCCGAGACTGTCGAC
>NZ_JBEYVJ010000956.1:0-1062 GCF_040643935.1 Kitasatospora sp. NPDC047058
TCGATCTGAGCGTCGCTCAGCTCTCCGCGGGCGCGCTTGGTCCTGATGACGGAGATGGAGCGGGCGACCGGCGGGGCCCGCCGGTCGGCCGGGAAGCGGCGCCGGACGCCTCAGAACTGCTCGACCCAATACGGCTCGACGGTCATCCAGCCGTTGCCCGAGGCGCCGTTGAGCCGGCCCGAGCTGGTCCGCGCGAGGGTGTACCAGGACTCCACGTAGTCCGGGTCGTCGGTCCACCAGGACGAGGGCAGGGCGTCCAGCACCGCGTTGACGAGCGGGACGTAGGCGCCCTGGTCGGCGATCGTGAGCAGGACGGCCGCGACGGCCTTGGCGAGCGCCAGGTAGTTGGTGTCGCCGTCGTCCTCCATCAGGACCACGTCGGCCAGGTTGTACTTGTAGTTCGACCAGTTCACCAGGATCTGGTTCGGGTAGTACACCGTGCCGTCGTAGCGCAGGTAGGGCATGGCGACCGAGTCCACCCGCACCTTGCCGTCCTGCCCGAAGCCGGTGACCAGGCTGAACATCTCGGCCGCGCCCTTGAACCACGGCTCCTGGTCGTCGGACACCTCGATGCCGTCGATCTTCGTGCCCCACCAGCCGCCGGCCGCCTGTGCACCGGCGAGACCGCGCGCGGCGAACTCCCGGCGCAGCACCTCGGTTCCCGCCGCCATCGCCTTCGCGGTGTCGATGTCGACCAGGTAGACCGGCTGCTCCGGGAGCCGGCCGGCGTCGAGGGTGCGGACGCGGCCCGCGCTGTCGTAGGCGCGGATCGTGCGGGCGTGGTCGTCGGCCACGGCGGAGGCCACCAGCGGTGCGGCGCCGGCGTCGAGGGCCGCACGCATCGACGGGTCGGCCAACTGGACGCGCAGCAGCGGGCCGAGGCCCGCGTCGAGGCCCTTGGCGCCGGCGATCCTGCGGTCGGCGTCGGCCGCGGACGCGGCGAGGGCGTGCGCGGCGGGCGAGTCGGCGACGTCCACGCTGCTGCCCCGGGCCGCCAGTTCGGCGACCCTGGCGGCCAGACCGGCGGCGGAGGCTCCGGACCGGCTGGTCAGCACGAGTCGC
>NZ_JBEYVJ010000957.1:0-1061 GCF_040643935.1 Kitasatospora sp. NPDC047058
CCGCGGCGGGCGGGACGGCGGGCGGGGGGACGACGCCGGGCGGGGCCGCGGGCGGGGCGGCGAGGATCTTGGCGATCTCGTGCCGGGGCCCGGGGGCGGGGAAGACGGTGGAGGTCTCGCGCAGGCTGAAGGAGCCCTCGATCCACTCCCGGTCGAGCACCCGCCGCTCGTCGGCCTCGCCGACCAGGTCCTCGGACTGGTTGAAGTCGCCGTCGGCGGCCTGCAGCGCCCAGAGGTGGACGACGACGCCGTGTTCCTTGGCGGACATCATGCCGGGCAGCAGGTCGCCGTCGCCGGTGATCAGCACGACGTCGGCGCAGGCCCGGTTGCGGGCGAGTTCGGAGAGCTCGGCGTGCATCGCGGCGTCCACGCCCTTCTGCACCCAGCGGCCCTCGGCCCGGGTGAGCGCGCCCAGCCGGACAGTGACCCGGGGCAGGACGCGGAGCCGGCGGTGCTCGGGCATCGGGCGCCGGTCGGGCGCGGCGTCGAACCAGTAGATCCGGAGCAGCGGCAGGCCGGTCTCGGCCTCGGCCCGCTCGCGCAGGGCGGTGATCAGCGCCGTGTGGTCGACGGTGACCCGGGAGCGGGACGGGTCCCCGGCGAGCAGGCTGGCGGCGGCGCCCAGCAGGTATCCGGCGTCCACCAGGACGACACAGCGGTCCATCGCGCACCTCTTTTCGCTCGCCCTCGCGGTCCGGCGCCGCCGTGGTGGGGCGGTCCCGGGTGGGCGCGTGCCGCCCGGCGCTCGGGCCCGTGCGGGGTGAGGGGTGCCCGTGGCCGCCCGATCGTTGGGTCACCTTTACCCCTGGTTCGCGCGCCGAACCTCGGCGGATGTCGCGGTCCGGCAACAGCGCCGAGCCCTCGACGGCGGCCCGCGACGGGCCCGCGGCGGCGCCGCGACGACGGAAGCGGGGCCGCGAAAACGCCGGCGGCCCCCGTCCGAGGACGAGGGCCGCCGGGTACGCGGCGCGGGCGGGGTCAGCCCGTCAGTTCGGCGGCGACCAGCTCCGCGAGCTGGACGGCGTTGAGCGCGGCGCCCTTGCGCAGGTTGTCGTTGGAGA
>NZ_JBEYVJ010000958.1:0-1061 GCF_040643935.1 Kitasatospora sp. NPDC047058
GCGAAGGCGGCCCGCCCGGGGTGCCCCGGCGCCCAAGCCCGCCGCCGCGGGGCGAATTCGCTGGCGTGCCGGGCACGGGTGCGGGTAGGAAGGGTGGATGAGCACCGTGGAGACCGCCGCCGACCAGCACGCCTTCGTCCCCGTCACGCTCGACCTGGGTGACATCGTGCTCCGCCCCTGGGGCCGGACGGCCGACGTCCGCGGCGGCGCCGTGCCCGGACTGCTCGCCGCCGCGGCCGATCCGGCGATCGCGCTGTGGAACCCGATCCGCGTCACCGACGAGGCCTCCGCCGAGGCGTTCCTCGACCGGTGCGACGCCGGCTGGGCGAGCGGCGACTCCGCCGCGTTCGCCGTCCTCGACGGCACCGACGCGACCCTGCTGGGCAACGTCTCGCTGCGCTGGACCAACCGCGCCGACCGGCTCGCGATGACCGGCTACTGGCTGACCCCGGCCGCCCGCGGCCGGGGCGCCGCCACCCGCGCCACCAGGGCCGTCACCAGCTGGGGCATCGCCACGGCCGGCACCCGCCGGATCGAGATCGCCCACGCGGTCGGCAACACCGCGTCCTGCCGGGTCGCCGAGCGCTGCGGCTTCCCCGCCGAGGGCACCCTGCGCGAGTCCCACCGCTTCGGCGACGGCAAGTACCACGACGAGCACCTGCACGCCCGGCTGGCCACCGACCCCGAGCCCGCGTAGCCGGGCCGCGGGCCGGGGGTGCGCCCGGGCCGGTGCCCCGCGCCGGTGCCGCAGGTGAGAAAGCAGTGAGATCCACTCGGGCCCTCGCTGCCCGTGTCCACCCCGTTTGACCTGCGAAAACGCCCTCCGCGGTGCCCTCTGAAGGGCGGCTGAGAGCCGCGCGCACGACCGGCTCCGCTGGCATGGTTGGCCTCCCCAGCACCGGCCGCCGAGGAGGGCACCGTGACCGCACCGCCCACCCACCGAACCCGACCGGCCGCCCCGGCACGCCCGGCCGGCGCCACCCGCAGCTCCACCCCCAGCCGCACACAGGCGTCCGCCACCAACGGCGTCGACAACTCCGCGAACCGCTTCAGCACCACGT
>NZ_JBEYVJ010000959.1:0-1060 GCF_040643935.1 Kitasatospora sp. NPDC047058
GCGACAGATGAGTTGCCTGCCGGTCATGGCGATGAGGGGGACGGCGAACGCTATCTCGTGGAAGTCCCAGTCGACGGCGCGCAGGATGCCGAAGCCCTCACTGAGCCACGCGGGCAGCGGACCGGACGGAAAGCGCTCACGTAGCGTGCCGCCCCTCGCGACGAAGTGCGGGTCGGGAGCGCCGGGTGCGGGCATGGTGTCGGCTGACAGGGCGGCGTAGAAGCCCGCGAGCCAGCTGCGGACATCGGGTTCGATCTCGGCCTCGGCCCGGCCGGGCTGTTGGAAGTAGGAGACGTAGAACTCGTCGTCCCCGCCCAGGTGGGCGAAGATCTCGCTGGGCCGCGGCCCGCCTCGCGGAGTGTAGGGGACGCTGAGCAGCCCCACTGCGCGGAACACCTGCGGGTGGAGCAGAGCGCAGTTGGCGGCCACCGTCGCGCCCCAGTCATGACCGACGACCACCGCCGATTCCTCGCCGAGGGCGCGCACCACGGCGACGCTGTCCTCGACCAGGTCGAGCATGCGGTAGGCGGCCGGGACCGCGGGTTTGGAGGAGCGGCCGTAGCCGCGCACGTCGAGGGCGACCGCGCGGTATCCCGCCGCGGCGAGGGCCGGGAGTTGGTGGCGCCAGGAGTACCAGGACTCCGGGAAGCCGTGGACCAGCAGCACCAGCGGCCCGGTGCCCTGCTCCACCAGATGGATCCGGTGCCCCGGCGAGTTGACCAGTCGGTGTGTGAGCGCTACGTCGTGCTGTGGCATGCGTCCTCCCGGGCTGTCGATCGGGCGTGCGTCGGGGAGCGGCTCCATCTCGCCGGTCCACGAGCACCGTGCCGATCCTGTGGGAGAATCCGCCGAAAGGACGAGCCGGTTTGCCGTTCTGGCAAAGCCGACCGTGAGCATCCGCCCCACCTGCTGTCGGCTTCACGCAGTGACGGTGGTCGCCCACGCCGGGCAGGACGACCCGGGCCGGACGCCGGTGGTGTGGCTGCCGGCGGCCGACGCGGCCGGCCTCCACCTGTACCCGGACGTCGTCGACGAGGTGCAGGTCGCAGGCACGGCCGTG
>NZ_JBEYVJ010000960.1:0-1057 GCF_040643935.1 Kitasatospora sp. NPDC047058
CTTCGTCATCGTCCGCAGCGTCACGGCCAGCCCCTTGGCGAGGCCGGATCCGGGAAAACTCATGAGATCGCCACCTTGATGACACCGGTGAGGGCATGGTCGAGCATCACCGGCTGCGGTGCCGGGGCGGCCGGCTGCTCCGGGGCCTGGACAGGCGCCTGCGGCGTGGCCGGGATCGGCGTCGCCGCGGGCTGCTCGGGCGCCGGGAAACGCGCTGCCAGGCCTTCCAGGAGGCGCGTGTAGGCCGGGGCGATGTCCGGGCCCGGGACGGCGCTGCCGTCCTCCCAGGCGACCACCAGCGTCGAGTTGACCCGCAGGGCCGCTGCGATCTGCGCGGGCGTCAGCCCGGCCGCCAGGCGCAGCCGCTTGCGCTCCGCCGGGGCCGGCAGGCCGGTGCTCACGGCGGCGAGCAGCGCATCAACGGAGTCGAAGAGCTCGTCGGACATCGGGCGTTGCTCCTCAGCGTCCGTTGGGTCGGGTCGGGTCGATCCGCGGGTCGCCGAACAGGGCGTCGAAGACCGGCTCGGTGACGCAGGCGATCAGGCCCCGCTCGGCGTGGCGCAGGGTGTAGCCGGCACTGCGCCCGAGGTCGGCCACCGCAATCGGGACCTGGGGGCGGTAGTAGAAGGTCAGCTCCCGGCCGGCGAACTCCGTGGGCTCGGTCGCCCGATCCGCCGGGATGAACGGCAGAGTGAACGACGGCAGGTCGGCGACGTCCGGCTCAGCGGCCAGGTGCAGGACGCCGTCGTCGACGGTGCGGAACGCGGACACGAGGTTCACCCCGCCACTGCGGCGATCCCTCGGCAGCCCGTGACCCTCGAGGACCCGGCCGAGCTGGGAAGCGGACATCGCGGCCGCCATGGCCAGCGCGCTCCGGTTCGAGTAGGCGCCGACCGCGTCCGCGCGGGACATCGCCACCTCCCGGAACACCGCCAGGTGCTGGATGAGCCGGCTGGTACGGGCGACCAGGTCGACCAGGGCGTCGAAGTCGGAGGCCTTCGGCGGCTCCACCAAGCGCTCTCCGCGCAGCCCGGCGAGCAGCGCGGTGCCCAAGTCG
>NZ_JBEYVJ010000961.1:0-1051 GCF_040643935.1 Kitasatospora sp. NPDC047058
GCGCCGAGCCGGGTCAGCAGCGCGCCGATGGCGTCGCCGTCGCGGATCACCACCCGGTCCACGCCGCGCACCTCGCGGGCCTTGGCCGGGCACGGGCGTCTGCTGGAGCTCGGCGCCGGGCGCGGGCCAGCGGGTGAGCCCGTCACGGGTGAGCCGCAGCAGCTGGTGGGTGCCGGGGCCGCCGGCCCCGACCACGCCGACGTCGCCGGCGGCGGTGTGCAGCGTCTGCAGCGAGGCCCGGGAGTCCGCCGGGCCGTGCAGCAGCAGGTGCAGCCGGGGCGCGGTGAGCCGGGTGAACCGGTCGACGTCGCGCAGCGGTTCGGCGTCCTGTCCGGCCCGGGCCGAGCGGGCGCCCGCGGGCCGCGCGGTGACCGGGTGGCGCAGCGCGCCGATCCGCAGCCAGCCGTCGTGCTCGTACGGGCGCAGCGCCTGGGCGAACCAGGCGGCCTGTTCCGGGCCGAGCCAGCCGTACCGGTCGTCGGCCCGGTGGCTGTACGCCATCGAGGAGTTGAGGCCGGCCACGACGGTGCCGAGCTCGGGGACGGGGAACAGCGTCCACGGCTGGGCGCTGTCGAAGACCACGTCCAGGCCCTGGTAGAACTCCTGGAACAGCCGGGCGTAGTGCCGCCACTTGGGCCAGTACGGCGGGGTGGGGCGCAGTTCGTCGGCCTCGCAGGTGCTGAAGTAGGCGCGCGAGGCGGCCTGGCTGACGTCCTGCCCGCCGGGGACCAGGGCCACCCGGTGCGGTTCGAGGCCGAGCAGGGAGCGGATCCCGGTCAGGAAGGCGAGCGCCTGCTCGCACTCGCGCGGGCTGCCGGAGGCGGTCAGGTCGCCGGTGACGACGACCAGTTCGGGGGCCGGGGCGCCGGCGTCGGCCAGCTCGACCAGGTCCCCCCAGATCGCGGCCTGGAGGTCCACCGGGTCGCTGCCGCGGCCGAAGGACGGGCCGGCCAGGTGCAGCACCGTCACCCCCTCGCGGCCGCCGGCGCGGTCGGCCGCCGACGGGTACGCGGGGGCGACGGAGGGCCGGCGACGGCCGGCCCGGCCGGTC
>NZ_JBEYVJ010000962.1:0-1049 GCF_040643935.1 Kitasatospora sp. NPDC047058
GGGCAGCCTCGGCATCCACACGACCTCGCACTCAAGCGCCGGCACCGCTACTCGACCGTGCTCATCGACGCCGAGACCGGCGATCGCCTTGCCGCGGTCGATCCGCACGGTCTCCGGTCGGCCCCCGGTGGGTCCGTACGGCCCGGTGCGCAGCACCGCGGAGCGCAGCGCGATCAGGATCGAGGCGCGTGAGGGGCAGCCCGGGGTGACCGCTACCCCGGTGATCGCTCTCGTCGCGCAGTCGATGAACCACGTCACGTACGGGCGTACCAGCTGGCCGTCGGCGACGAAGCGCAGCGGGGCCTGGACGTGGTCGCCCTCCCAGGCGTGGTTGCGCCAGGTGCAGGGGCGTTTGCCGAACACGTCCAGCGCCCGGGCCGCCTCGAGGCCCTTGCGGTACCCGGCCCGCTCCCCTGCCGTCAGAGACGCCGACCAGGCGACGACCGAACCGGTGGCCGTCGAACCACCCACACCCGCCCTGACCAGGTAGTCACCACCTCCCGCCCAGCGGGGGAAGCTCACCAGTACCAACCGCGCCAGGCGCCGGCCGGCGACCTCGAGGACCGCGCTCGTCGCCGGCGGCTCCCCAACCGCGAGAACGAAGCCGCTCTCAACCGCGTCCACCGTCAACCGGTCATGCAGTTCCGCACCGACCTCCACAATCAGCTCCGCGAAAGGCGGCCCCAGCCACGCCGTTCGAACCTCCAGCGCCCACAGCATCGGCCCCGCCGACCCGGGTCCCCTCGTCTCATCGGCCACACCCGCTCAACGAGCCGCCCACCGGAAGCACACGCCCGCCAGCGCCGATCAGGCGCTGTCACCCTCCCAGTCCCAGTACCGTCCGTCCCCGGGCCGGCGACCGTAATGAGCACGCCCGCCGGCACCGTAGGCCCCGATCTCCGTCGCCAGGGCAGCGCCCTCAGCGATCTCCTCGCTGCTCCAACCCGTGACATCGAGCAGCAGCCCGTCCAACGGCCCCGCCACCGGCTCCCGGTACACACGGCCCGACCGCGGCCCCGGATCCGGATCATCGTGATCCGCCCCTTCTC
>NZ_JBEYVJ010000963.1:0-1047 GCF_040643935.1 Kitasatospora sp. NPDC047058
GAACCAGCGCGACGTCGTCAAGAACGAGCGCCGCCAGCGCTACGACAACGTCCCCGCCGGCGCGTTGCGGCCGGCGACGTGTTCGGCCAGCCGTCGACGGATCGTCACGTCGAGCAGCTCGGCGGTCCGGTGGACGAGCGGCACCTCGCCGCTGGCGACGGCCCCGCCGACCAGGGTGTTGAAGGACAGCAGGTAGGCGAGGTTCCCGGAGCCCGCGACGACCAGCCGCCACAGTGCGACGTCCGCGGTGTCCAGTGCGGCCAGGTCCGCCCCGATCGCACCGTAGGCCTCCGCGGCCTCGACGATCGCCGCGGCCGTCTCCGGGGAGCGGCGCTCGGCGCAGAGGCGTGCGGCGTCCGCCCCGATGCAGGCCCGCATCTCCATCGCGTCGCGCTGCAGGCCCGCGAAGACCGCGTTGCCCTGCGCGACGTCGAACGCGAGGTCGAGTCCGGCGCTGGCGCGCCAGTCCAGGACGCGGGTGCGCCCGCCCTGGCTCACCTCCACCAGCCGGGCCTGCTGGAGGCGCTTGACCGCCTCGCGGACGGCGTGCCGGTTGACGCCGAACTCCGCGGCGAGGTCCCGCTCGGCGGTGAGAGCGCTGCCGGCGGGCAGGCGGCCGCTCAGGATCCGGTCCCGCAGAACCGCGAAGAGCTGGTCGGAGACCGACTCCCGCTTGATGGGTGCTTCCGTCATGCCGCTGAGGATGGCCCAGGACCCGTGACTGGTCAACTGGTTGGACCAGATGGATTCCCGGAGCGAGTTCCCCCTGTGCTTGGGTGGTGGGGTGACATCTGTGAAGCGCCTGACCTCCCGAGCCCGGGCCGGCGGACACCGCGAGGTGCTCCCCGAACTGCTCGCGCTGGCCACCGATCCCGCTGCACGACCCGACCCGGCATGGGAGGCGGGGGCGGCGGCCGTGCAGATCCTCTGCTGGGAGGACCGCTTCGCGGAGGCTCCAGCTTCTCGATCTGCTGAGAAAGAGCGTCGGCCCGTTTGTCATCGGCGCCGGCAACGAGCACTCCGGCGGTTCCGACGGGGTGTTTGCCG
>NZ_JBEYVJ010000964.1:0-1046 GCF_040643935.1 Kitasatospora sp. NPDC047058
CCGGACGGCGACCAGCCGCTCGACGAGGTACCGACCCGGCAGCTGTTCTCCGAACTGCGGCCAGCACCTGGGCGGCGATGAGCAGTCGTCTCAGCACGCGGTGGAGGACGCCTCCACGGCCGCCGCGGTTGCGTCCACGACCGCGTGGACACGCTGCGTCAACCACCGTGCGGACAAACGGAGTTCCGCCGTCGCGCGGGCAGGCTCCCGTGGCGGGTCCAGGGCGCCCCGGACGGCGCGACGGGCGTGGCGGACGGGGGCCGCTCCGGCGTCGTCAGCCGGTGTCGGTGCCGCCCTCGACGAACCGCTTGAAGCGACGCAGGTCCCCGCGCACCTGGCGGTCGAGCACCCCCAGCTTGTCGGCGGCCTTCTCGGCGAAGCCGGTGGGCGTGAAGACCATGGTCATCCGCACCCTGGTCCGGGCCGCGTCGATCGGCTGGAAGTCGACCGTACCGGTGTGCTTGACGCTCTCACCGGTCGTCCGCCAGGCGACCCGCTCCTCGGGCACCCGCTCGACGATCTCGGTGTCGAACTCCCGGGCCAGCCCGGCGATCTTCGTCCGCCAGTGGGCGTGGCGGTCGTCCAGCTGCCTGACCTCCTCCACGCCCTCCATGAACTGCGGGAACTCCTCGAAGGTCGCCCAGTGGTCATAGACGACGCGGACCGGCACGTCCACCTCGATCGACTCCTCCACCGTGCTCATCACCGCACCTCCACTCTCAATCTGGCCCCTCCGCCGGGCGATGGCAACCGGCACCCCGGCGGGCCACCCGACCGGGTTCGCAGCGCACGCCGGCCCCTACCGCCGCACGCCGTCGATCGCGATCCGCAGGTGCCGGGGCCCGCGCAGCACCGCGTTGGTGCGGTACGGCGGCGGGTCCTCCACCAGCCGCGGATTCTCCAGCCGGCGGGCGAGTTCGGACAGCGCCAGCTGCGCCTCCAGCCGGGCGAGCGGCGCACCGAAGCAGCTGTGGATGCCGCTGCCCAGGCCCAGGTGCTCGACGTCCACCCGGTCGGGGTCGAAGCGGTCCGGGTCCGCGAACCGC
>NZ_JBEYVJ010000965.1:0-1042 GCF_040643935.1 Kitasatospora sp. NPDC047058
CGGGTGCCCGCCGCCGGTGACGTCACGCACGCGGAGCGGCTCTGGCGCGGCCCGGCCGGCGGCGGCGCCGTCGCGGCCGTCCGGCTGGCCGAACTGACCGGCGGCTGCACCTTCTTCACCGCCCTCGGCGACGACCACGCCGGCCGGCGCTCGCGTGAGGAACTCGAGCGCCGCGGCGTCCGCGTGCAGGCCGCCGCCCGGGCCGGGCCCACGCGCGCGGCGGTCAGCATGGTCGACCGGAGCGGCGAACGCACCACCGTCACCCTGGGCGAACGCCTGCAACCCGCCGCGGCGGACCCCCTCGACTGGGGCGAACTCGCCTCCTTCGACGCGGTGTTCTTCACCGCCGGGGACGCCGCCCTGCTGCGCCGGGCGCGGCGGGCCGGGGTGCTCGTGGTGACGGCGCGGGAGTTCGCCACCGTGCGGGAGTCCGGGGTCGCGGTCGACGCGCTGGTGGGCAGCGGCTGCGACCCGGCCGAGCGCTGCGATCCGGCGCTGCTGCGCAGGCCGCCGGCCCTGGTGGTCAGCACCGAAGGCCACCACGGAGGGGTGTTCACCCGCTGCGGCCGGCCCCCTCGGCGCTACCACCCCGCCCGGGCACCGGGCCCCCTGGTCGACACCTACGGCGTCGGGGACAACTTCGCGGCCGTCCTCACCTACGCGCTCGCCGCCGGCTCGGCCGCGGCCGAGGCGCTGGACCTCGCGGCCCGCCACGGCGCGGCCTGTACCGCACGGCGGGGGCCGTTCGAGGCCGGACCGGCCCCCGGGCGACGGGCGGCCCCGGCATGAGGCGGATCCTCCTCCTGTGGGACATCGACGGCACGCTGATCGACGACGGCGCGGTCGGCGCGGCCGTCTACCCGCTCGCGTTCGAACGGCTCACCGGCCGGCCGCCGCGCCACCGGGCCACCACCGAAGGCCGCACCGAACCGGAGATCATGGACGAGCTGTTCACCCGGCACGGTGTCGCCCCGGCCGAACCGGGCCGGGTCGCCGCCGAGCTGGCCGCGCAACTGCACCGGCTGGCCCCCGGGCTCCGGGC
>NZ_JBEYVJ010000966.1:0-1041 GCF_040643935.1 Kitasatospora sp. NPDC047058
GACGGGGTCTCCGGGCACATCACCGCCCGCGATCCCGAGTACACCGACTGCTTCTGGGTCAACCCGTTCGGCATGCCCTTCGCCCACATCACGGTGAGCGACCTGGTCCTGGCCAACTCCGAGGGCCAGGTGGTGCAGGGCAGCCACCACGTGAACCAGGCCGCCTTCACCGTCCACTCCCAGGTGCACGCCGCCCGCACCGAACTCGTCCCGCGCCCAGGCGACCAGGTTGGCCACGTTGTCGTGGGTCACGACGACACCCTTGGGGCGGCCGGTGGAGCCCGAGGTGTAGATGATGTACGCCGGGTGCGGCGACCGCAGGGGACTGATCCGGTCACGGTCGGTCGGGTCGGTGCCGGGCCGGCTCGCCAGGGCGGCGACGACCTCGGGGGAGTCCAGGACCAGGCGCGGAGTCCGGGAGTCCGCCGGGAACATCCCCTCGGTCTCCTCAACGGTGAGCACGAGCGCGGGGTCGGCGTCCCGCAGCAGGTAGGCGATCCGGTCCGCCGGGTAGGCCGGGTCGAGGGGCAGGTAGGCCGCTCCCGCCTTCAGCACGGCGAGCAGCGCCACCATGGTCTGCCCCGTACGCGGCAGGGCGAGAGCGACGAACCGCTCCGGACCGGCCCCCCGCGCGATCAGGTGGTGGGCCAGGCGGTTGGCCCGCTCGTTCAGCTCGCCGTAGGTCAGATCGGTGTCCGAGGCGAGTACCGCAGGCCGCCGCGGTGTGAGGGCCGCCTGCGCCTGGAAGAGCGCGGGCAGGGTCGCGTCGGCGACCTCGGCACCCGTGTCGTTCCAGTCCGCCAGAACCTGCCGCCGCTCCCGCGCGGAGAGGATCTCGACCTGTCCGAGCCGCTGGTCCGGATCCGCCGCGGCCGCCTCCACCACGCGCACCATGCGGGCCACGACGGCTTCGGCGCTCTCCCGGTCGAAGAGTTCCGTGCTGTAGTGCAGCAGGCCGCTGAGCCCCGCCGGACAGTGGTCGTCTCCGTACTGCTCGACGAGATTGAAGGCCAGGTCGAACCTGCTGTACTCGAACGGGAC
>NZ_JBEYVJ010000967.1:0-1034 GCF_040643935.1 Kitasatospora sp. NPDC047058
CCCAGCCCGCCTCGCCGTCCGCCGCCCCGGCCGCCCCGGCCGCTCCGTCGGCCCCGTTCGCGCCGTCGGCCGGAACCGCCAGCACGGCGGCGAGGTACCGCCGGGTGTGGCGCAGGGCCTCGGCGCAGCGGTGTCCCACCCGGGCGCGGGTGTTCGCGAGACGGGGCAGGTGGCCGACCACCAGGACCACGGCGCAGGCGAGCGCCGTGTCCACGAGCCGGGACGGCGCGGCCTGCGAATCGCCGCCCGCCGAGGCGAAGGCGAGCACGGTGAGGGTGACGACGCCGGTCTGCAGTGCGAAGTGCCGCAGCGAGGGGGCGATCAGCGCCCCGCAGAGCGCGACGACGAGCACGGCCCGGCCGGGCGCGGTCCCGGCCGCGGCGCCGAGGCCCGCGAAGACCAGGACGCCCGCCGCCGTGCCGGCGAAGCGATTGACGACCCGGGAGAACAGCGGGCCGTAGTCGGGCTTGACCAGGAACGCGGCCGTGACGGGCAGCCAGTACCAGTGGTCGGCGTGCAGCAGGAGCGCGAGGGCCGTGGTCACCGCCACGCAGGCGCCGACCCGCAGCCCGTACTCGCGCCCCGCCGGACCGGCCGGGTCGACGAACCGACGGCGGCCCGGGCGACCACGCCGCGGGAATCCGCCCGCGGAGCGCGGAGGCCGTGCCGGGCGGCCGCCGGCGGCTCCGTCCGGCACGTGGTCGAAGGCGAGGCCGGCGGCGAGGACGGCCCGGTCGAAGGCGCTCCGGGCGGGGCTCTCGGCGACGGGTGCCGGGAGCCGGCCCGGGGAGCTGTCGCGGCGGACGGCCTCGGCCAGGCGGCGCGGGCCGGCGGGCATCCGGTCCGGCAGCGGCTCGCCCTCCCAGAGCAGCGCGACGCTCGCCTCGCTCAGGGCGGCGGCCGCGGCGAAGCGCCGGTCCAGCCGCAGTTCGGCGGGCCGTCGGCGGCGGGGCGGAGGCCCCCGGGGCGGCTGCCCACGGCGCACCCGCGGGCGGTTCGCACGAGGGCGTGCCCGCGGGTGGTGGGCACCCGGC
>NZ_JBEYVJ010000968.1:0-1033 GCF_040643935.1 Kitasatospora sp. NPDC047058
CGGACGTCCCCGAACTGCTCGCGGGCCTGGTCGACCGGTCGCTGCTCCAGCTCGCGCCCGCCCCGGGCCGTTACCGGATGCTGGAGACGCTCCGCGAGTACGGCACCGACCGGCTGGCCGCCGCGGACACCCTCGGCGCCGTCCGCGACCTGGCCGCCGACCACTTCGCCGCACTGATGGCCCGCCACGACCCGCAGCTGCGCGGGCCCGGCCAGCCGGCGGCCCTGCGCGCGATCGGCGCCGAGTACGACAACACGCTCGCCGCCCTGCGCCGACGCTGCGACACCGGCGACGCGCCCGGGGCCCTCGCGCTCGCCCTGGACCTCACCTGGTACTGGCAGATGCTGGGCCGGACCTCCGATGCGGCCCACTGGCTCGGCGAGGCGCTTGCGGTGCCCGGCGGTGGACTCACGCCCGAGCGCGAGTGCGCCCAGGCGATCCACCTGCTCAACCGGGGCGTCACCAGGCCGGTCACGGCGACCGCGGAGGCCGCGGACGACCGGGCCGGCATCCTCGAACTGGCCGACCGGCTGGTCGCCTACCCGGAACTGCCCGGCCCGTACGGCGCGCTCGCCGCGCTCCCGCTCGCCTTCCTGCAGGCCGAAAGGACGCAGGGCGAGCGGACCGCGCCCGCGATCATCGAGCGGCTGGCCGACGGCGACGACCCGTGGCTCGCCGGGCTGGCCCGCCTGTTCCGCGCCCAGTTCGCCGAGAACGCGGGCGAACTCGACCGGACCCGTGCCGACGTGGAGGCCGCGCTGGCCCGCTTCCGGCAGGCCGGCGACCGCTGGGGCCAGGCCGAGGCACTGCCGATGCGCGCCCGGCTCCGGCAGTACGACGGCGACCTCGACGGTGCACTGGCCGACCTGCGCGAAGCCCGGTCACTGGCAGCCGGGTTCGGCACGCTCAGCCTCGCCGACGAAGTCTTCGGCGACCTGCGCTGGATCGATCTGCACATGCGGCGCGGCGACACCGACCAGGTGCTCGGCATGATCGACTCGGCGCGGGAACGGGCGCTGCGCTCGCAGTCCCC
>NZ_JBEYVJ010000969.1:0-1023 GCF_040643935.1 Kitasatospora sp. NPDC047058
TCTCCCGCCTGCGGGAGCTGCGCCGCAACCACGACGCCGAGGTCCGCCTGATCTGCGATGCGGCTCAACAACGCCACCACCGTCGGCTACGCCCTGAACGCGGGTGCCCTGATCCGCAGCCGGGAGGGCGACCAGCCCGGCGCGCTGGTCCTGGCCGACCGCGCACTGGCGGAGATCGGCGGCGACCGCGAACTCGTGGACCTGCGGCTCATGCTGCTCGGCCACCGGGCCGTGGCACTGGACAGCCTCGGCCGCCCCCGGGAGGCGGAGGAGACCCTGGCGCACGCCCGTACCCTCGCCGAGCGGACCGGAGCGACGCTGCTCTCCATGAACCTGGTCAGGATCGCCGAGCGGCACTACGAGCACGGCCGCTGGGACGACGCCCGGGCAGTCCTGGACGAGGCCACCGACCTCCCGCAGGGCCGCTGGCACCTCGCCCGGCACAGCCTGAAGACGCTGATCAGCGCCCGGCGGGACAGCCGACCGGAGGCAGCCCGGCCTCCGGAGGCGCTGGAGGCCCTGGAAGCCCTGGATGCACTGGAGGCCGAGGCGGTGCCGCCGACGTGGCCCGTGGCGGCCACGTACCGGATCGTGGCCCGCAGCCTCGCCCTCGAACGGACGGGCCGGCCCCGTGACGCCCTCGACGCGCTCGCGGTGCTGCTGGCCCCCGCGTACGAGTACGACGTCAGGAGGCATCCGGAGTGGCTGGTCGATCTGGTCCGCCTCGCGCTGGCCGTGGACGACCGGCGGACGGCACGGGCCGCGGCGCTCGAAAGCCGGCGCAACGCCCACATCGAACCGCTGCCCGCCACACAGGCCGCCGCCCAGTGGTGTCGCGGGCTGCTGCACGACGACCCGGCCCGGTTGCGCGCCGCGATCGACCACCACCGCACCGCCGACCGGCCCCCGGACCTCGGGAACGCCCTCGAAGACCTCGCCGTGCTCCAGGCCGCCTCCGGGGACCGCGACACGGCCCGCGCCACGTTCGGCGAGGCCCTCGCCGTCTACGCCGAGCTGGGCGCG
>NZ_JBEYVJ010000970.1:0-1008 GCF_040643935.1 Kitasatospora sp. NPDC047058
GATCGCGGGCACCGCCGACCCACTTATCTTCGGCCCCTGGGGTGGAACCTGAGCTCGGCTCTGCCGGGAATCCGCCGGACTGCTCCTCCAGGCCACAGGACGAGCCCTCGCCGTCGGGGCGGTCAATCGAGCGCCCCGGCGACCCGGCCGGTACCGATGCGGTGCGTGGAGATGATGTGGTCGCCGGTCTGGACCACCACGCTGAAGTCCGTACCTTCCTCGCAGACGACCGGCCGGCTCAGGTTGAGGGTGACCTCGACGCGGACATCGGAGGCGATCGCGCCGGCGCCTCGTGGTAGGTCCGCTGTCGCGTCCACCGCCCTCCGGCCAGGGGGAAAGAGCAGTTGGAGGCCTTCGCCGGGCGCCGCCCCCGCGCGCAGCGTGGCCCGCACCCGGGTGTGCGGGCGGACCGCGCCCGGGGTGGCGAGGACCTGGCCGGTCTCGACCTGGGTAGGCCGGCCCCCGACAACCCTGGCCACCACCTCGTCCCGGCCCGAGGCGTCCGGATGAGCTCCGGTCGAACCGCAGGTCACGGCCGCGAATTCCCGGTCGGATCTGCCCTTCCCGGCGTACGACACTCCGTGATCGGCGCAGGTCCCGGCCGGGGAAGCGCGGCGGCGGCAGGATCTGCCTATGGAGCAGACGTGGGATGTCCGGCAGGCCGGTCCGGCCGAGGCTGCGCGGCGGGTGATGCTGATCCCCGGTGGGATGTGCACGGCCGAGTTCTACACCGATGTGATGGCCGAACCCGCACTGGCCGGGCTGCAGCTGGTGGCCGTGACCCAGCCCGGTTTCGGGCGGACGCCGGCACCGCGGGACGTGTCGATGGAGAACTACGCGCGGTTGATGGCGGGTTTCGCCCGGCATGCGCGGTGCGATGTCGTGGTGGGGCACAGCCTGGGGGCCAACGTGGCGCTGGAGATGGCCGCGGCCGGCTTGTTCTCGGGGCCGCTGGTGCTGCTGTCGCCGACGTTCTCGCGAGCGGACGAGGCGAAGTTCCTGGCCGTG
>NZ_JBEYVJ010000971.1:0-1007 GCF_040643935.1 Kitasatospora sp. NPDC047058
CTGGGTGCATGACGACTTCACAGAAGACGGCTCTGATCACCGGAGCGAACAAGGGCATCGGCAAGGAAACGGCGCGCAGGCTCGCCGCCCTCGGCCCGGGCTCCAGCAGCAGCGAATCGAGCATGTCGACCACCACGCCCTGCGCGGACAGGCTCGACGACGGCAGCCCGCCCGTCACCTGGGTGACCGCGGCCGCGTCCTGGTCGCCGTACAACTCCTGCGCCCAGCCGCCCGGATCGACCTGCCGGTCCACCGGCACGTAGGCCTGCCCGTCCCACCGCAGCAACCGGTCCGGCGCGAACCGGTCGCGCGGCAGTGCCGCCACCGCCGCACGCAGCCACGGCGACCGCTCCGGCCAGGCCCCGCGTGCGGCCATCGCCTCCTCCAGGCGCGCCCGCCACGGGGCCGGCCACGTCATTTCTTGTGCTTCCCGTCACCGGGCGGCGGCGCCGGGACCTTCCCGTCGGCGTTTCCCGGCGGCGGATTCCCCTGGCTCGGATCCGCCGGCGGCTTGTCGTGCTTGCCCATCGACAACCCCCACTTCGTGCACAGGACAACAGCCCCGTCATCCTGACCGCTGCGCCGCGCCGGCGGTAGGGGGCGCGGCAGCACGCCGGGGGTGCTGCGTGCCGCACGCGCGCCCCGTGGACGAGGGCACCGGCCGATGCGGCCCGGTGGATTCCGCTCGCCGGGTGGTGCGGCCTGTGCGGTGCGGCGGTTCAGGGCAGCCGGGTGAGCTTGCGGTGGCCCGCCCGGCGGCGCAGCTTCGGAAGGTGCCGCTCTGCCGCCTCGGCGGTGCTCCGCTGGAGTTCGTGGAGCACACCGTAGGCGAAGGCGTGTCGCTCGGTGCCGGTGTCCTTCTCCGCGAGGGCGATGAGCTCCTGACGCGCCACGACGCTGTCCTGGTGGGTGCCGAGCACCTTGTGCAGCTTCTTCATCCGGGCACCGAACTTCGACGCCCGCTTCTAGCGCCGCATCATCCTCGGCACCTACGCCCTCTCCTCGGG
>NZ_JBEYVJ010000972.1:0-1007 GCF_040643935.1 Kitasatospora sp. NPDC047058
ACCGGCGCTACAACCCCCAAACCCGAAAGGTGCAGCAGGAGCGCTACGAGGCAGACATCGAGGTCGGACCAACCGTCGTCGAGGCGTTCCTGCGCCGACCAGGACCTTCCGGATCAGCTCGGCGACCGCGAGGTCCGTCGCCTCGTCGTACTCGCGCAGGCGCGGCAGCGGTGGCCCGTCGTACCAGAGCCGGCGGAAGCCGGGCTGCTCCCGGCGGAAGTCCGCCTCCTCGCGGAGCACCCGGGCGACCAGCTCGCGCGGATCGGCGGGCAGGGGCGGTGCCAGGGCCTGCCGGGCGATGCCGACGAACCGGTCCAGCCACTCCACGACCAGGGCGGTCACGATGGCGTGCTTGTCCGGGAAGAAGCGGTACAGGACGCCGACCGAGACCCTGGCCTCGGCGGCGATCAGCTTGGTGCCGACCTCGTCGTAGGGCCGCTCCTCCAGCAGCCGGGCGGTCGCCGCGAGGATCCGCGTGACCTTCTCCCGGCTGCGCTGCTGCTGCGGTGCGCGCAGCGCGCCGGGCAGGGCGCCGAAAAGTGCGCCGGGCACGGTCGGCGTGTCGGCGGAGGGGTGGACGGTGTCGGGCATCGGTCTCCTTCATCGCGGGGTGCGCGGTCCATCTTGACATCCCGTCAAACCTGAACCAGAGTCGCGTTCATGTTATTCACGGGGGGTAGGTCCCAGCCGCCGCTGGGACGGAGGTTCCGCCTGTTGTGGACCTCGGTCACCGTCACCGGCCTCGGTGACGGCATGCGCTTCGTCGCGCTCCCGCTGCTCGCCGCCCGCATCTCCGGCGACCCGCGCGACGTCGCCCTGGTCACCACCGCCGAACAACTGCCCTGGCTGCTGCTGAGCCTCCCCGCCGGCGCGCTCGCCGACCGGGTCGACCGGCGCCGCCTGCTCATCGCGATGGACGCCTCGCGTGCGGTGCTGGTCGCCCTGCTCACCCTCGCGATCGGCGTGCACGCGGTGTCGGTGCCGCTGCTCGCGGTGGCGGGCTTCCT